>DATIPQ010000108.1 GCA_035471785.1 Acidobacteriota bacterium | reverse complement strand
GTGGCCCTAGTTCCTTCACAGGTTCGTCTCCAGGACAGTCGCTTTTAAGAACTCACTGCTCACTGCTCCTGGTCCTCCTCGCGGGACTTCACGGGGCAGAGGTGGAATGAAACAAGGTGGTTTTGAGCGGGGAGGGCTATTCGCCATCCTCATCCAGGCGTTCGGAGATGATAGCCTCGCCTACGGCTGCCTTTCGCCGCCAGACTTCAATAGCCCTCCGGCATTTATCACAACGCTCCAGGTGTGCCTCGATTCTCTGTCGTTCATCATTGGGCTCGCCTCGGAAGACAAACCGGAATACTTGCTTTTCAAACGCAACCTATTTACGTACCTTCGGTTAGGTTGGCTGCCCTTCCGTTATTCGACGGTTGATCTCTTTGAGCGCTTTGTAGGCCTCGTCCCAATCTGGATCTAGTTCCACGGCACGCTGCGCAGACTGCTTTGCGGCTCCTAAGTCAAACGTCGCTTGAACCGAAGCCAGCATTGTAAGAACCGAAGGGTCTTCGTGCAGCTCGGCGCTCTTGGAGTAAGCCTTGGCGGAGGCCCGGAAATTGCCCAATGCCTTCTCAATGACGCCCAACAACAACCATGAATCTGAGTCAGCCGCCTTCAGCTTCAGGGCATTGAGAGCCGCCTTCCTTGCATCTTCGAGGCGACCCATCTTGAGTAAGATGTTCCCTTCGGCAAAATGATAAAGCCAGACCTCGGGGGCCAACGCCGTCGCTTTAGATATCTCCGCGAGAGCTTTATCATAGCGAGCCTGATCGAAGAGAGAGTTAGCCCTTTCCAGATAAGGGTGAGCCTTCGTTATTTTTTCCTTGATATCTATCATGTATCAGATAATCAATTTTCCTCGAATTCTTTGATGACTTCTTCTGCGCTACGCCCCGCACTTGACCGCAGTCTGTTCTCCACGTTTTGTTCGCTCTTGCCCATGGTTTCAATAAGCTGTCCTCTATCCCGTGCTTTCGTTACGCCTTGCAATTGATCCTCGGGATCCTTCACCGTTCCATCGGGATTGCGCAGAGTGCCGGGCTGACGCAGGTCGGTGTTTTCTTCAACTTCGGCGTCCTCGGCTGGCTCGTCCGTTTCCTCCGATAGGCTAATAATACCAAGACCGACGGCGATCGCGCCGCCAACCTTGAGGAGCGTCTCGCCAGCTCCGAGCGTTGCCGTGATGATCCTGCCGCCGCCGGCGATCAAGCTGCCTGCACCTCCCGCCGGTGCGGGCATCATTCCCATCTTCACTTCGAGAGTTCCATCCCTAACCGCCTTCTGGAACTCTCTTATTCCTGCCTCACGGCGTGCTCGTCGCCGTCTGTTTAACTCCTCCGAACTTGGGATACCAGCCATGGGGTTATCTATGCGTATGGGGTCTCGACCGTCTGGGTCGACATTGAGCATCGGTCGGTTGAACGTGTAGGAGTAACGGTTCCAGGTCTGGGGATCGTTGGGGTCGGCGGAGGCGAGCAAGGGGTCGGGGGAGAGGAAGCGGGCGGAGAGGGAGTCGCAGTAGCGGGCGCCGAAGTAGTCGAGGCCGGACTCGATGTCGCGCTCCTTCTGGGTGAACTTGCGGACGTGCCCGTCGCAGGCCGCGGGGTCGGCCGACTGGCCGAAGGGGTGGTAGAAGGAGGAGCAGACCAAGGCGCCGGTGAAGAAGTCTGCGGTGACCTGGGTGCTGCCCAGGTGGTCGCGGAAGAAGTTGTGCAGCCCTCCGCCGGGCCGGGTGTCGTTTTCCACCACCAGACGCCCGTTGAACCAGCCCCGCACCAGGTCCTGGGTCGGCGAGTTAAGGGGAAACTCCCAGATGACCTCGCCCACCGCTTCGTCCCAGAAGTAGATGCGCCCCCCGCCCGAGCCGTCCAGCTTAGCAACTCGACTGGTTGGCGAAACAAGTTACCGTTGCCTTATCTCTTGTCAACAAAGATAAGCAGAAGCCCTCAAGCAAGTCAAACCCGAAGGGCTATAAAGATCTTTGCGCTTGCCAAGGCAGTGGATAAACCTCTGAGCAATAGGCGCTTTCGGTTTGAAGAAAATTTTTAGAGAGAGTCAATGGGCAAGTTATGCTTTGTTTATTGGAGCTCGACCAGGTCTTCAGAGGGAGGGGGGAGGAGGGCTTGCAGGGCGGGGTCGTGGCGGGCCAGGCGGGCCAGGCGGGCGGGTTGAAAATCGGGGTCCAACTCGACTTCAGAGAGGGTTTCCAGTTCTTCCAGCGTGAACTCGCCCATTACCGCGTGGCGGCCTGAGATAAGGCCGAAGCAGGTATTCTTTCCATCGAACTCGACCACGTACCACTTCATGCCGCTGCGCCGGTCGACAAGACAGGCTTGGGGCGTGACTTTCTCGACCGCGGTGCCGTGGGTGCTGCCCATCTCGGGAATGCGGCGGCGGATGTCCTGGGGCAGGAGGCTCATGGGCCGAGGGTACCACTATTCTCCCGCCGGATTCAGTGCCTACGGTCATGGCGGACCAGGCCCGGCTTCTGCGCAGGAGTTGAATCGGGAGGGGGCCTCCCCCATAATGTTGGCTCCGCGGAGCCGGGCTGAGGAAAATGAATGGGCGACCAAGGCTGGATGGAGAGGATGAAAGTGCGCTGGGGAGTCGGCCCTTTAGGGCTGGTCGGCGTGCTGGCGGCCTTTTCGCTGGCCGGCAGTTCGGTCCTTTTCGTGGGCCGTCCCATCCTGGGCTGGGTTCTTCCTCAAGATGCGCCGACATGGCTGAGGGTTGTGGGCTACCTGCTGCTGATCGTTCCCCTTTACCAGGTGCTGCTTCTGATGTGGGGAACGCTCTTCGGCCAGTTTCGCTTCTTCTGGGAACGGGAGAAGAAGCTGGGTCGCTTCCTGATGGGACTGCTGAGCGGAGGCAAGGAAGAAGAGCAGGAGCATTCTTAAAATGCAGCCGCCGGCAGGGGCCAGGTTCCACGGCCGCCCCGCCTTCTCGATATAATGTCGTCTCTAAGAACAAGTAAGAACAGGTCTTAACCTTCTTTTCATATCCAGCGAGGAGGAACAGAGCATGAGCGACATTAAAAGCAGAGGATATGCCCATCCCGGCGTCTTGGTCAGCACCCAATGGGTGGCCGACCACCTCGACGATACGGGGGTGCGCATCGTGGAATCCAACGAAGACCCGCTTCTGTATCCCTCGGGACATATTCCGGGGGCGGTAGAGGTCGACTGGACGCGCGACCTCAATGATCAGGTGTGCCGCGACTATTTGCAGCAAGAGGACTTTGAGGAACTGATGAGCCGGATCGGCGTGACGCCCGACACCACCATCGTCTTCTACGGCGACAAGAACAACTGGTGGGCCTGCTACGCCTTCTGGGTCTTCCAGCTCTTCGGACACAAGAAGTGCAAAGTCATGGACGGCGGACGCATTAAGTGGGAGAAGGAAGACCGTCCCATGACCCGTGACGTGGAAAAATATCCTCCCACCGACTACCGGGCTCCCGAGCGCGACGACGCGACCCACAGGGCCTTCCGCGACCAAGTCATGGAGCATATCGACGATGACGGTCCGCTGGTGGACGTGCGCAGTCCCGAGGAGTACTCGGGCGAAAGGCTTCACATGCCCGACTATCCCAACGAGGGCGCTTTGCGTGGAGGACACATCCCCGGCGCCAAGAACATCCCCTGGGCCCGCGCCGTGGATCCCGAGTCCGGCACCTTCAAAAACGCCGACCAACTGCGCGAAATCTATGAAAAAGAGCAGGGTCTGAGGTCCGGCGACAACGTCATCGCCTACTGCCGCATCGGAGAACGCAGCAGCCACACCTGGTTCGTCCTCACCTTTCTGCTGGGCTATCCGCGGGTGCGCAACTACGACGGAAGCTGGACGGAATGGGGCAACCTGGTGGGCGTGCCCATCGAGAAATAGGAGCCGCCAATGGCGCAGATACCCGAGAAGCTCCAGGAGACCATCGACAATCTGGCGCTTTTTCCCGACCGGGCCTCGCGAATCGAACTGCTGATGGCCACCGCCGACAGCTTCAAGCCCGTTCCCGAAGAGGTGGCAAAGCGCCCCTTCAAAGAGGAAAGGCGCGTCAAGGGATGCGAATCCGAAGCCTTCGTCTTCCCCGTCCAGCGCGAGGACGGCCGCCTCGATTTCCACTTCGCGGTGGAAAACCCCCAGGGCATCTCGGCCATGGCCATGGCCCGCATCCTGCAGGACTCCTGCTCGGGGGCCCCTCTCGAGCAGGTCATCGCCGTCCCCCAGGACATCGTCTACAAGATCTTCGGAGAGGAGCTGTCGATGGGCAAGAACATGGGCCTGACCAACATGGTCTTCATGGTCCAGAATGAGGCCCGCAAGCAGCAGGCGGGCGAAACCGGCAGCGAGCAATAACAAGGCCCCCGAAAATCCCTCGGGGGCCTTGCACCTTTTGCCAGGGAGGTAAATCCGGCTTCAGGCTAGTTGTTCTCTTTCTCCTTGATCCGCTTCACGAGCGGGAAGCGTTTGTTGTTCTGCTTGAGTCCCTCAAGCTTGGCCCGCAAGGCCTTGGACTCCTCGGCCGACAGTTTGCCGTCGCCATCGGCATCAATCTCCGGGTGCTCGCGCAGGAGCTTCTCGATGGCGGCTTGCCGGTCCTGAAGAGGCTGGTTCTCGTGAATTGGCTCGAACTTGGCCACGGCCACGCGATTGGCGGTGGGCATGACGTGGAAGTCGACGGGATACTCGGGATCAGATCGGAGCCCTTCCTTGGCCTCCAGCACCTGCTGCTCCATGTCGAAGACCTTGAGTTCGCGGTTTGAGATCAGCCCGTCGGCGTTCAGGTCCGCCTGGGGATGGTTGAGGTAGACTTCCTCTTTGCGCGCCTCCAGTTCTTGCGCCAGAAACTCCTTGTACTCTTCCACCGAAACATCTCCATCGCCGTCGAGATCAGCTTGGGAAACTTTCTCTGCTAGCATTTTCTGCGCCTTGAGTTCGATCAGGGCGCGTTCTTGCTGCATGGCGTGCATGTGCCTCTCTTTGGCCGCCTTGAGAGTGCCATAGTGGGCTTCCGTCTTTTCCTGCTTTTCTTGAGGCTGCTCCTGGGAACCGGCTGCTGCGCCGGCCCAGGCGAAAGCCGCCCAGGCTGCCATCAGAACGACGGTCAGCCAGGAGATCCGCGGAAGTGTCCATTCTTTTCGTTTCAGAATCATGTCGAATCGTTCCTCCAGGGGGCGCCGCCGGGTGGCGAACGCCAGTTGTTGCAGTCCCGGACCCGATCCGCCGGCCCTTTTGGCGACCAGCAGCAGGGTGCGGGCATAGGTTCCGGGGCTCGCTCCGGAGACGGCCAAGGCCCAATGGTCGCAAGCCATCTCGACCGACCGCTCGACGCGCCGGCACACCCACCACACGGGAGGCCAGAAAAAGAGCAGCAAGCGGGCCAGGTTTCGGAGTCCGCGCAGCCATAGGTCGCCGCGCCGGATGTGAGCCAGTTCGTGGACGATAAGAGCCTCGCGGGAGCTCGGCTCCAAAAGGTCGATGAGGCGGCGGGGAAACACCAGGCGGGGACGCAACAAACCCGTCACGAAGGGGCTGGTATCGTCCTCGCAGAGGTGAAGTTGCGGAGTGCGCCGCAACTTCAGCCGTCCGGCCAGTTCTTCGACCTGTCGGCCCAGACTTCCCTCCGCGGTGGGAAGCCGGGCCATCCAGCGCCGGAGGCGAAAGGCGGAAATCCCCGCCCGCAGGGCCAGAGCAGCCGCCCCCAAAAGGTAGGCGGCCAACAGGGCCCTCCACAAAGGCGTGCTTTCCGTCTCCCGCGCCTGCTGCGACACGTCGCTCCGCGGCTCGGATGAAGCCGGCATCGGAACGCCCATGTCCTGCGGCGCCGGAATCCGGGAGAGCGACTCCCGGAAACTCATTTGCGAAATCCAGTGGCTGAAGGCCATTTCTCCCGGCAGCGGAAGCACCGGAGGCAACAGAAACTTGAGCAGCACGACGGTCCACAGCGCGGCCTTCAGCCCGGGCCGGCAGCGCCGCAAGATGGTCAGCGTCAAGATCCAGGTGAGCAGGGCCAGCAGGGTGGCGTGAAGGAGTCCGGTGCCCAGCCAGCCGATCAGGCCTTGAGATGGATCAAGAATCATGACCGTCCTCCCTGTCCGCCTTGTGCCGCTCCAGCATGTCTTCCAGACGCGAGATCTCTTCTTGGCTGAGGTCGGTGTCTTCCACCAGCCTCAGGGCCAGTTCCAAGGGCCGCCCTTCGAAAAACAGGTCCACGAAGTCGTGCACCCGCTGACGCAGCAACTGCTCGCGGCTGATGCGCGGCGAGAACTGGAAGGGTTGACGGGAACGGTCGACTTCCAGCACGTCTTTCTCGGCCAGGCGTGTCAGCAGGGTCATCACGGTGGTATAGGCCAGGGGTTTGCCGCTGCGCCGGTTGTAGCTTTCCAGGACTTGCCGGGCGCTGGCCGGTCCGCTCTTCCACAAGAGGCGAACCAAAGCGAACTCCAGGGGACCCAACTCCGGAATGTTCTGTTGCGAGGTCATGCCGCTCCACCTTTCTACGAGTGTAGATACGCTACTACGAACGTAGAGTTCCGTCAAGTGAAAAGTTCGAACCCCGCCCATTCGGACTTGGCACTTCCCCTGATGGCTCCACGGGCTTCCGGCAAGTGGCTCTTGGACAGGCTTTGCCGCATGGTTTAATAGGAGACTGTCGAGGAGGAACGATGAGCGCAAACAAAGTGCCGACGACCTGCGTGATGGACTGCCCCGACACCTGCTCCCTGGAGGTTGAGGTCGCACAAGGACGCATCAAACACATCAAGGCCGGATCGGACCCGTCGACGGGCGGATTCATTTGCTCCAAGGTGTCCCGTTTCGGACGGCGCGTCGATCACCCGCAGCGCCTCTTGCAGCCTTTGCGCCGCTGCGGTCCTAAGGGACGCGGTGACTTCGAGCCCGTCTCCTGGCAGGAAGCCATCGGAGAGATCGCGCGGCGCTGGAAGGAGATCGGCGCCCGTTGGGGCTTCGAGGCCATCCTTCCCTACCACTACGGGGGGTCCAACGGATTCCTCAGCGAGGGCGGCATCGACCGTGTGCTGTTCGCGCGCTTGGGGGCTTCCCGCCTGCTGCGCACGCTTTGCGCCGCGCCGGCCTCGGCCGCGCAAAAGGGGCTCTACGGGTCGATGCCGGGAGTGGCCTTTACCGACTTTCCCGAGGCCCGCTTTATTCTGCTTTGGGGCGCCAATCCCAAGGCCTCCAACATTCACCTGGTCCCTTACCTGAAGGAGGCCAAGAAGCGCGGCGCCTTCATCGCCGTCGTCGACCCGCAGGCCCATTTCACCTCTTCGGAGGTCGACTTGCACTTGCCTGTCATGCCGGGCGCCGACCTTCCTGTGGCGCTTTCCATGATCCGCTGCTGGGAGGACTGGGGGTGCCTGGACGAAGACTTCATGTCCCGGCATGTCAGCGGGGCGGAGCCGCTGCTGGAAGCCGCCCGTGGCTGGACGCTGGAGGAAGCCTCGCGCGCCAGCGGAGTGGAAGCCGGGCTCATCGAAGAACTCGCCCGCCGCTATTCCGGCAGCCATCCGGCACTGCTGCGCTGCGGATGGGGACTGGAGCGCAACCGCAACGGCGGACAGGCCATCGCCGCCATCCTCTCCATGCCGGCCCTGCTGGGCAAGTTCGGGCGCCGCGGCGGCGGCTACACCTTGAGCAACGGCGCTGCCGTGACGCTCGACTGGGAAGGCGTCTTCGGCGCGGTCCCCTGGACCACCCGCGAGATCAACATGACTCCCTTGGGCCGTCTCTTGAACGACGAGGACCTCGATCCGCCCATCAAGTCGCTTTACGTCTACAACTGCAACCCTCTTTCCACCGTCCCCAACCAGAATGCGGTGGAGAAGGGTCTGAGCCGCGACGACCTCTTTACCGTGGTCCATGAGCAGGTGATGACCGATACCTGCCAGTGGGCTGATCTGGTGCTTCCCGCAACAACCTTTTTGGAGCATCGCGACATCCGCCGCGGATACGGAATCTACCGCTTGGGCGCCACCCGGCCGGTGCTAAGCCCGCGTGGAGAAGCCTTGCCCAACCAGGAAGTCTTTCTGCGCCTGGGGCGCGCTTTGGAGCTGAAGGACGAGTGCTTTCTGTGGGACGGCGAGAAGCTGCTGCGGCGCATGGCCGAGAATCTTTCCAGCCTGGCAGGCCAGATCGACGTCTCGGCCGTTCTGAGCGGAAAGGGCCAGCCGCTGTCTTTTTCAGGCAATGGCGAGAGCAGGGGACCGGTGCAGATGCGCGACGTGCGGCCCGCCACCCCGGACGGCAAAATCCATCTGGCGCCCGTCCAACTGGGGAGCCGTCCTTACCGCTGGCAGCCCCCGGGGGAGAACGGATATCCGTTGGCGCTCATTTCGCCGGCAACGGGCAAGATGATCTCCAGCACGCTGGGCGAATTCAATTACCCGGAGCTGACGCTGAAACTGCATCCTCGGGACGCGCGCGGGCGGGGACTGAAGGACGGAGAGCGGGTGAGGGTGTTCAACGGGGAGGGCGAAGTGATTTGCCGGATGCGCCTGAGCAGCCGGGTGCGTCCTGGAGTGGCGGTGCTTCCCAAGGGCGCCTGGAACAAGTCCTCCTTGAACGGACGCACGGCAGTGGCTCTCTGTCCCGACCACGTCAACGAGGTGGCGGGCGGAGCCTGCTTCAACGATGCCAGGGTGGAAGTGGAGGCGGCCGATTGAAGCGGCTTATTTCTCTTCCTTGAAAAGTACGTGCTTGCGCAGGACGGGGTCGTACTTCTTGAGTTCCAGCCGGCTGGGAGAGTTGAGCTTGCTCTTCCTGGTCGAGTAGCG
Organism: Acidobacteriota bacterium; assembly: GCA_035471785.1. Taxonomy (NCBI): domain Bacteria; kingdom Pseudomonadati; phylum Acidobacteriota; species Acidobacteriota bacterium. Next base: position 28,371 of record DATIPQ010000108.1, on the reverse strand, counting down.
GTAGGGGCTCTCGGTGCTCTTCATTTTTACAGTGATGCGCTTGCCGTCTTTCTTGGCCATTGTTCCTTCTCCTTAACGAATCCGAGATTATACACCAAGTGCTTGAAGCGTCGTTCCTTTCATCGGTCAAGGCGCAGCTTGTCCTGAAGCCGCTCGATGAGGTCGTCCTTCATGGCGGGCGGATAGTTGTCGGTGGGCAGTTGGCGTGCCACTTCGATGGCCTGAGGAAGCCGGTCCAGAAACTCGTAGCTTTGGATCAGCGCCAGTTGGGCCTGCAGACGGCAGTCGGGGCATTCGGGGTGGCGCAGGGCTTCGCTGAGCAGGTCGACCGACTGCTCATAACGGCTCTGCAATTGGGCGATGGTGCCGGAAAGCAAACGGGCCTGCTGGGCCGTCTCCCCCTCCTGTGTCTGCTCTAACAGGGCGTCTAGACGCTCTTGTGCGGCTTGAAACTGTTCGGTCTTGTAATAGACCGAGGCCAGCCGCAGCAGAGTGCGGCTGCGTTGCTGCGGAGAAAGCCCCGGCATGTGCAGAAGGCTTTCCCAGATCTGCACGGCCCGGCGGTTGTCGTCGAGGTCTTTCTCGTAGATCTCGGCTTGGCGGAAGAGGGCTTTGGCGGCCAGCGCATGGGCGGGGTAGTGTCCCCCCAGGATGCCGAAGTAGTGAGCCGCCCATTCCAGGCTTTCGCCCTGAAGATAGTGGAGGGTGGCCAACTCCCACAAGACCTCCGGGGTGTAGCGGCTGTCGGGATAGCGTTCGTAGATCGATTGATAGATGCGGATGGCCTGTTGGGGACGCCCTTCGCGCCAGCATTCCTTGGCCCGCTGCACCTGCAGCCAGACCTCGTTCTGGCTCTCCCGGTGGACCCACACGGCCAGCGCCAGCAGGAGCAGGGGAGCCAGGCGGACCCAGCCCAGCAAGTGGGCGCTATTCTTGGCCATCGTCCTCATCTGAATCTGATTGCGGCTCGGAATCCGTCTCGGCCGCTTCTTCGGGCGGGGCCAGGGCTGAATCGCTCTCTTGGCCCTCCTCCTGCCCGGCTTCGTCCTCTTCCTCCTGCTCGGGAGGCACCAGTGTCAGCGCGGCCACCTGGTCGTCTTCGCCCAAGTCGATGACCTTGACGCCCAGAGTGCTGCGGGTAGCGGTCTGGCGGATCTGGGCAGCCATCATGCGGATAATCTTGCCGCGGGTGGTGATGAGGACGATTTCCGATTCTTCGTCCACCAGGCTGACGCCCACCACGGGATCGTCCTCCCCGCTGGTCTTGACGTTGATGACGCCGTAGCCGCCCCGGCCCTGGCGCGGGTATTCCCCGATGGGGGTGCGTTTGCCGAAGCCGTTGGACTTGACGGCCAGCACGTCGATCTCCTCTTCTCCCACCACTCGCAGCCCCACCACTTCGTCGCCTTTGCGCAGGCGGATGCCGATGACGCCGCGGGCGGTGCGGCCCATCTCGCGTACATCCCTTTCATGAAAGCGGATGGCCTGTCCCTGGCGGCTGCAGAGCAGAATGTCGTTGTCCCCCTCGGTGAAGGCCACGCTGTGCAGGGAGTCGTCCTCAGCCACTCCGCAGGCGATGATTCCCGCCACCCGCGGATTGGAATAAGCCGTCAGGGCGGTCTTCTTGATGTATCCCTGACGTGAGACCATGATGATGTTGCCGGGCTTTTCGAAGTCGTCGACGGCGATCATGCCGGCGATCTTTTCCTCGGGCTGCACCTGGATGAGGTTGATGATGGGCTTGCCGCGTCCGGCGGCCCCCACGTCGGGGATCTCCCACACCTTGAGCCAGTAGACGCGTCCCCGGTCGGTGAAGATGAGGATGTAGGAGTGGGTCGAGGCGATGAAGAGATAGTCGAGCAGGTCCTCGGAAGACTTGGTGGCCATTCCGATCCGTCCCTTGCCGCCGCGGTGCTGAGCCCGATAGACGCTGAGCGCGGTGCGCTTGATGTATCCGGCGTGGGTGACGGTGATGACCACCGGCTCGTCCACGATCAGATCCTCCATGGTGATGTCGCCTTCGTAGTCGAGGATCTGGGTGCGGCGGGGATTGCCGTAGGTGTCGCGGATCTGCTCCAGCTCCTGGCGGATGACGTCTTTGAGCACCTGTTCGCTGGAAAGGACGGCCTGCAGTTCTTCGATCAGGGCGCGCACTTCCTGCAGTTCGGAGACGATCTTTTCCCGCTCCAGCCCGGTCAGGCGCTGCAGGCGCATATCGAGGATGGCCTGGGCCTGCACGGGGGTGAAGTCGAAGCGCTCCACCAGTTGGCTGCGGGCGCTGTCGGGGGAGTCGGCGGCGCGGATGAGTTCGATGATCTCATCCATGATGTCGAGCGCCTTGACCAGCCCTTCCAGGATGTGTTCCCGGTTCTTGGCCTTGTCGAGTTCGTAGAGGGTGCGCCGCCGCACCACTTCCTTGCGGTGGTCGAGAAAGAAATTGAGGGCCTGGGCCAGCGACAGCACCTGCGGCTTGCCGTCCACGATGGCCAGCATGTTGATGCCGAAGGACGACTGCAGAGGCGTCATCTTGAAGAGCTGGTTGAGGACGATCTGGGGCTGCTCGCCCCGCTTCAATTCGATCACCACCCGCATCCCGCGCCGGTCGGACTCGTCGCGCAGGTCGGAGATGCCCTCGATCTTCTTCTCATGCACCAGGTGGGCGATTTTTTCCACCAGCTTGGCCTTGTTGACCAGGTAGGGCAGTTCGTTGACGATGATGGCCTGGCGGTTGCCGCCGATGTCTTCGAACTCGGTGATGGCGCGCATGCGCACGATGCCCCGTCCGGTGGCGTAGGCTTGGCGCAAAGCGGACTTGCCGTAGACGGCCGCGCCGGTGGGGAAGTCGGGCCCGGGCACCTGCTCCATCAGCTCTTCCAGCCCTGTGGAGGGATCGTCCAGCAGCAGCAGACAGGCCTCGATGATCTCGGTCAGGTTGTGGGGCGGGATGTTGGTGGCCATTCCCACGGCGATTCCCGAGGCGCCGTTGATGAGCAGGTTGGGCACCCGCGAGGGCAAGACCACGGGCTCGCGTCCGTCGCCGTCGTAAGTGGGTACGAAATCGACCGTTTCCTTGTCGATGTCGGCCAGCAGATCGCCGGCCAGCCGGGTCATGCGCACCTCGGTGTAACGCATGGCCGCCGGCGAGTCTCCGTCCACCGATCCGAAATTGCCCTGGCCGTCCACCAGCAGCTCGCGCATGGAGAATTGCTGGGCCATGCGCACGATGGTGTCGTAGACGGCGGTATCGCCATGGGGATGGTACTTACCGATGACGTCGCCCACGATGCGGGCCGATTTCTTGTAGGGCCGGTTGAAGGTGTTGGAGTTCTCCTGCATGGAGTAGAGGACCCGCCGGTGCACGGGCTTGAGTCCGTCGCGCACGTCGGGCAGCGCCCGTCCGATGATGACGGACATGGCGTACTCCAGATAGGAGGACTTCATTTCGTCTTCGAGATTGACGGCAATCTCGCGGCCTTGCGTCTGACCATCTTCAGGCATATCGTTCCAGTCCCCAATTCCCAATTCCCAACTCGCAAGTAGAGCCGATGTCTAATTTGCAGCTTGCAGGTTTTGCTCCGTCCTCCTCGGGAATTGGTCGTCGGAGGTTGGAACTTGCCAAGCTTCTATATGTCGAGGTTGCGCACGTTGAGCGCGTTTTCCTGAATGAAGTCGCGGCGAGGTTCCACCTGATCGCCCATCAGCAGGGTGAACATTTCATGGGTGGCGATGGCGTCCTCGATGTCGACTTTGAGCAGCGTACGCCGCTCAGGATCCATGGTGGTCTTCCACAACTGGTCGGGATTCATTTCTCCCAGCCCCTTGTAGCGCTGGATGGGTCCCAGTCCTTTGCGTCCGGCCTCGGAGATGGCCTTGGCCAGCTCGGCCGGGTCCTCGAAGCGTTCCTCGCTGCCGTCCTGGCGGCGGATGAGGGCGGGCGAGTCGTGGAAGTCGGCCACCTGGGAGTCGAGGCGCACCAGGCTGCGGAAATCGTCGGAGGCCAGCATGTCGCTGCGGATGTAGGAAGGCGAGCCGCTGCCGGCGGTCAGGCGCACCTGCTCGAGTCCGCCTTCGCCGTCGGGGAGCAGTTCGATTTTCTCCTTCTGGCGGGCCACGGCGCGTCCCAGGGCCATCAGCTTTTCTTCCTCGCGGAAAAAGTTCTTCAGGCTGGTGCGGTCCAGGCGCAGGTCGGGATGCTCCTCCAGATAGCGCAGAAGGTGGCGCAGCACCGAGGCCGATCCCAGCCGCGAAGCCATGCGGGTGCGCCGTTCCGAGTAGTCGATGAGCACCTTCATCTTCTTGATGAGTTCTTCGCCTTCCCATTCCAGGTCCTTCTCGGGCAGGGCCACGACAATGCCTTCGGTGGCCCGGCTGAGAAGGAATTCGTTGAGGGCGTTCTCGTTCTGGAAGTAGGTTTCCGACTTGCCCTTCTTGATGCCGAAGAGCGGAGGCTGGGCGATGTAGATGTGCCCGTGGTTGATGAGGTCGGTCATCTGCCGGAAGAAGAAGGTCAGCAGCAAGGTACGGATGTGGCTTCCGTCCACGTCGGCGTCGGTCATGATAATGATCTTGTGGTAGCGCAGCTTTTCCAGGTCGAAGTCTTCGTCCCCGATGCCGGCTCCGATGGCCGAGATCATGGTGGTCACTTCGTCGTTGCTGAGCATCTTGTCCAGGCGGGCCTTCTCGATGTTGAGGATCTTGCCCTTGATGGGCAGGATGGCCTGAAAGCGCCGGTCGCGGCCTTGCTTGGCCGAGCCGCCCGCCGAATCTCCCTCCACGATGTAGAGCTCGGCCTGGGAGGGGTCGCGCTCCTGGCAGTCGGCCAGCTTGCCGGGGAGCTGCAGGTTGTCGAGGGCGCTCTTGCGCCGCGTCAGGTCGCGGGCCTTGCGGGCCGCATCGCGGGCCCGGGCCGCCTCCACGGCCTTTTCCACGATGATCTTGATGACGGCGGGATTCTCTTCGAAGTGGAAGGTGAGCAACTCGTTGCAGATGCGGTCCACGATGCCCTTGGCTTCGCTGTTGCCCAGCTTGGCCTTGGTCTGCCCCTCGAACTGAGGCTCCGAGAGCTTGACGCTGACCACCGCTGTCAGGCCCTCGCGCAGGTCCTCTCCGCTGAGGTTGCGCTTGAGGTCTTTGAAGCCGCGGTGATTGGCGGCGAAGACGTTGACGACCCGGGTCAGCGCGGTACGGAACCCGCTCAGGTGGGTGCCTCCCTCCACCGTATTGATGGTGTTGGCGAAAGAGAAGAGCTTCTCGTGGTAGCTGTTGTTGTACTGCAGCGCCACCTCCACCTGAATGTCCTCCCGCTCGTCCTGAATGTGAACGGGGGGATGGAGGACGGTTTCGTTCTTGTTCAGGTACTCCACGAAATCGCGGATGCCGCCGTCGTACTGAAAGGTGTGGCGCTCGTCGCTGCGCCGGTCCTCAATGGTGATCGACAGCCCCGATGTCAGAAAGGCCATCTCGCGCATGCGCTGCACCAGGGTGTCGAAGTGAAAATCCAGGGTCTCGAAAATCAGGTCGTCGGGCATGAAGGTGATCTTGGTGCCGCGCCGCTCGGTGGACCCCTCCTCGTGAAAGGGCGTGGTGGGAACGCCGCGCGAATAGCTCTGCTTGTAGCACTTGCCTTTGCGCCAGATCTCCAGGTGCAGCCACTCTGAAAGCCCGTTGACTACCGAAACGCCCACGCCGTGCAGCCCGCCCGAAACCTTGTAGCTGTCGCTGTCGAACTTGCCTCCGGCGTGCAGCACCGTCATCACCACTTGGGCGGCCGGTATTCCTTTGCCGGCATGAAGGTCGACCGGAATCCCGCGCCCGTCGTCCAGCACCGTGACCGAGCCGTCCTCGTTGATGGTCACCTCGATGGAGCTGCAGTAGCCGGCCAAAGCCTCGTCCACGGAGTTGTCCACCACCTCGTAAACCAGATGGTGGAGCCCCTGCGGACCGGTCGATCCGATATACATGGCGGGCCGCTTGCGCACCGCCTCCAGACCTTCCAGGACCTTGATTTTGTCGGCGTTGTAATTGCCGTCCTCGTCCAGCAAAGCGTCTCTTAAAACTTTAGCCTTTTCAGCCATATAGACTCCATCTTCGGACCACCCCGAATAAACACCTGATTATAGCACAGCGGACTGCCGTCAACCCCCTGTGGACGCTGGCTTTGGGGGCTTGCGCGGGGTGGCGCGACGGGCTTTGCGGAAAGGCGCGGGCGGATCGGGCGGAGGCCGCCCGCGAGCGCTTGCCGGCGCTTGGGCCAAAAGGCCGACAGGGAACGGCCCAGCCGGGCGGCTGACCTAGATCTTCATGGGCATGACGACGTACTTGTAGTCGTAGTCCTCTTCGTCCACGGGACGGAACAGGCCCTGGGTCTCGGAATCGCGCAGCTCCATGGAAACCTGCTCGTTGGAGAGCGATCCCAAGAAGTCCAGCAAGTAGGCGGCGTTGAAGGCGATCTCGACCTTCTCGCCCTGGTACTGCAAGGGAAGCGATTCGCGAGCCTCGCCGTAGTCGGCGCTGGCCGAAGATATGTTGAGCTCGCCCTCCGAAAGGGCGAAGCGGACTCCCCTCGACTGCTCGTCGGCCATCACCTGGACGCGCTTGACGGCGTCTTCGAAGGACTGGCTGTCGAGGGTGGCGCGGCGGTCGTTGTCGCGGGGCACCACCATTTCGTAGTTGGGGAACTGGCCCGTCAGCACTCGCGAAACCAGCAGCCGGTCGCCCAGCTTGAAGAAGAGATGGTTGTCGGTGCGGCCGAAGCGCACCTTCTCCACCTCTTCGCTCATCTTGCCCAACTCCACCAGCGTCTTCTTGGGAACCAGGATGCGGACCTCCTCGTCGCTCTTGCTCTCGCTCAAGGTCTTGCGCACCAGCGCCAGGCGGTGTCCGTCGGTGGTGACAAAGGTCAGTTCCTTGCCGTCCAGCAGCATCAAAGCGCCGTTGAGGGAGTAGCGCGACTCCTCCTGGGTGACGGCGAAGATGCAGTGGGAGATCATGTAGCGCAGCGCTGCGGCGGGCAAATCGACGGTCTCGTCGCCCACCACCGGCACTTCCGGGAAGTTCTCCTTGGAAAGGCCGGGAACCTTGAACTTGGAGCGGTCGCAGACAACGTTGATCCAGTCCTCGTCGCCGTCCTTGAAATGGATGGGCTTCTCGGGAAGCAGGCGCACCATGTCGAAGAGCTTGCGGGCCGAGATGGCCAGCGCACCGCCCTGGCTGACGCTGGCGGGGCAGGAGCAGCGCACCGTGACGTCCAGGTCGGTGGCGGTCACGGCCAGCTTGCCCTCTTCCGCCTCGAGGAGAATGTTGGACAGAATGGGCACCGTGGTCTTTCGCTCCACCACGCCCTGGACATATTGCAACTCCTTAAAGAAACCCGCTTTTTCGACTACGAATTCCATCTGCGCTTTCTCCCGTTGATCCGATAGAACCGTCCACCTGGTAACGAAGCCGGCTGGCTTATTAAAGCAGGTCTAAGAGCCGATTTAAAGTCTGCTCCACCCCGCGGTCCTCCGCGCGCTGCTTTTTGATCTTGCGCACCGCGTGGAGAACGGTGGTGTGATGCTTGCCGCCGAAATCGCGTCCGATCTGAGGCAGGGAATGGTCGGTCAGCTCCTTGCACAGATACATGGCCACCTGTCGCGGGTAGGAGATGCGGCGGGCGTTGGTCTTGGCCTTCAAGTCGGTGACCTTGAGCGAGAAGTGGTCGGCAACCGCCTTCTGGATAAGAGGCACGGTCACCGGACGCGAGGAGGGGTCCGCCAAGGGCTTGAGCACCTTCTGGGCCAGCTTCAGGGAGATCTCTTCGCCGGTCAGGCTGGAATAGGCCACCAAGCGCACCAGCGCTCCCTCCAGCTCGCGAACGTTGGACTTGGTGTTGTTGGCGATGTAAAAGCAGACGTCCTCGGCCAGCCCCACTTCCTCGGCCGCGGCCTTCTTGGCCAGAATGGCCATCTTGGTCTCCAGGTCGGGAGGCTGGATGTCGGCGATCAGTCCCCACTCGAAACGGCTGTGCAGGCGCTCCTCCAAAGAAGGGATCTCCTTGGGCGGGGAATCCGAGGAGATGACGATCTGCTTCTGCGTGTCGTAGAGGGCATTGAAGGTATGGAAAAATTCCTCCTGGGTCCGCTCCTTGCCGGCCAGGAACTGGATGTCGTCCATCAGCAGCACGTCGATGCTGCGGTATTTCTCGCGGAACTGAGGGGTCTGGTCGTAGCGGATGGCGTTGATCAGCTCGTTCATGAAGCGTTCCGACGACATGTAGGTGAGCTGCAGGGAAGGCTTGACCGAGTGGATGGTGTGGCCGATGGCGTGCATCAGGTGGGTCTTGCCCAGGCCGACTCCGCCGTAGATGAAAAGGGGATTGTAGGCGGTTGCAGGCTGCTCGGCTACCGCTACCGAGGCGGCATGGGCGAACTGGTTGCAGGAGCCCACCACGAAATCCGAAAAGTTGTACTTGGGATTCAGGCCCTTGAGCGGCGCCGAAACTTCGCCGCCGCCCTCGCCGCCGTCGGCGGCCTGGGGACTGATGGGCTGATCGTCGCCCTCCAGCGCGTACTGCACTTGATAGCCTTCCGCGCCCGCCTCGGCCAAGGCCTCCTCGATGATGTCGCGGTAGTGCTTGGACAGCCAGTACTTGAAATGCTTATTAGGGACGCGAACCGATAAGGTCCGCTTCGATCCGTCTCTTGCCTTCTGCGAGGTGGGCCGAAACCAAACCTCGAAATTCTGTTCGGAGACACGACCCTTGACGGTCTCCAATACGCTGTCCCACAGCTCCATGTGAATGACCTGCTTGCCAATGCAAAAAACTATAAATTCCGATTAGAACAGAAGTCCGGGAGGACTAACTCGTGAGCCACCCCTGCAAACGCACTTTTTCCACAGCTTTTGCACAACTGTGGATAATCGCGCTGGATTTCTTCGGGGGAGTCCGGCGAAAAACGAAAGTTACCCTACCATGAGGCTGAAGCGGCTTCAAATATTTTTTCGATTTTTTCCTGCCGGAAGCTTGAAAATTCATGCTGGCAGCCAGAAAAAAATCGATTTGACAGGTACTTACGAAAGCCAGCCGGGACGGGAAAGGGCCTCCGATGCGACAGCCGGGCATTTCCCTTTACTTCGTGAGGCTTTAGGGGAGGAAAGGCCCAAAAGCGTCCCGATTTGCGATTTGCGCAAAAGTGCCTTTGTGCTTTTTGAGCGCTTTTGAGCACGGGGACGGTTTTCAACTGCATCCCTTGGAGGCAGTGCCCGTCCAAGAGATCTTTCAAGGTGAAGATTAAGGTGATTTTCAGAGCGGTCCGGCAACCACGGGGGAAGCAATGGGGAAAGGCCGGGGAGAAAAGCCGAGGGCGGGTCGTCCCCGTCTGCAAAGGCAGGAGACGAACCGCCCAGGAGGTTGCTCGTCGGGTCAGTCGTTAATCAGTTCCTTGAGATCCTTGCCCGGTTTGAAGTAGGGCACCTTCTTGGCCGGAACAAAGACCTTTTCGCCCGTCTTGGGATTGCGCCCCTGACGGGAGGCCCGCTCCCGCAGGCGGAAGCTGCCGAAGCCGCGCAGTTCGACCTTCTCTCCCGACTTCAGGGAGTGGACTATGCTGTCCAGTACGGTCTGAACGATGACTTCCGCGTCCTTCTTGCTGAGATCCGAGTTTTTGGCCACGGCATCGACCAGTTCGGCTTTCGTCATGGTTCCTTCCTTTCCGCCGCCAAGGGCCTAGCGAGCAGCCTCGTACCGCCGAGAGCCATCAGCGCGGTCGCTGAAACTTGATTCGTGTGTGAACTTGTTGGCCACCCAGTGGCCCTAGTCGTCCGATTTTTCCTCTTCGGAAGACTCTTTGGATTCCTCCTCGGCCGCCTCCTCGCCGGAGGACTCCGGCTCGGCCGCGGCTTTCTTGGTCTTCTTGGCCTCTTCCTCGGCCTTCTCCTCGGGCTCTTCTTCTCCAGCGGCCTCTTCTGGGGCTTGCTCGGCCTCGGCTTCGGCTTCAGCCTTGGACTCTTCCTTGACCACGGCCTCCGCCTCCTCTTTGGCCTTAGCCTCTTCCTTGGCCTTAGCCTCTTCCTTGGCCTTAGCCTCTTCCTTGGCCTTAGCTTCTTCCTCGGCCTTAGCCTCTTCCTTGGCCTTAGCTTCTTCCTCGGCCTTAGCCTCTTCCTTGGCTTCAGTTTTGGCTTGCGGCTCGGCGGCCTCTTGGGCCGGGGCGGCCTCCTCTTCGGCAACCTCCTCGGCAGCCGAGGCCTCTTGGGGGGCGCCTTCCTCCTCAGCCTTGTCGCTGCGGCGCTTGAAAGCGCCCAGGGCATCGAATTTCTCGGCCAGAGAGGTCTTGGCCACCTCAGCCGGCTTGTAGCTCCAGGAGGCGTCGCGCGCGGCTCCGCGGTCCTCGCCCTGCAGAGCCTTGATGGAGAGTCCGATCTTGCGTTCCAGCAAGTTCATCTTGATGATCTTGACCTTCACTTCCTGGCCCGCCGAGAAGTGGTCTTCGGGATCTTCGATGCGCTCTTCGGCCAATTCCGAGACATGGCAAAGTCCTTCGATGCCGTCGGCCACCTCGATGAAGGCGCCGAAGCCGGTCAAGCGCACGATCTTGCCTTGCAGCACGTCTCCGATCTGATGGTGGGAGAAGAATTCTTCCCACTTGTCGGGCTCAAGCTGCTTGATGCCCAGCGAGAGGCGCTGGTTGTCGGCGTCCACGTTGAGCACCATGGCCTGCACCTCCTGCCCCTTCTTGAGGATCTCGGAGGGATGCTTGACTTTCTTGGTCCAGCTCAAGTCGGAAACGTGAACCAATCCCTCCACGCCTTCCTCCACCTCCACGAAGGCGCCGAAATCGGTCATGTTGCGCACGATTCCTTTGATGATGGAGTTGATGGCGTACTTCTCTTCGATGTCGTCCCAGGGATTGGGCTCGGTCTGCTTCATGCCCAACGAGATGCGCCGGTCTTCGGCGTTCATGTCGAGCACCTGGGCTTCCACCTCGTCTCCCACGCTGAGCAGCTTGGAGGGGTGCTTGATGCGCTTGTTCCAGGTCATCTCGGAGATGTGGATCAAGCCCTCCACGCCTTCTTCCAACTCGACGAAAGCGCCGTAGTCGGTGATGCTGACCACCCGGGCCACCACCCGGGTGCCCTTGGGAAAGCGCTCGGTGGCGCTGAGCCAGGGATCTTCGGTGAGCTGCTTGTAGCCCAGCGAAACCTTCTCTTCCAGGCGGTCGAACTTGAGGATCTTGACCTGAATGCGGTCGCCGATGTTGAACAGGTCGGAGGGATGGTTGACGCGTCCCCAGGACATGTCGGTGATATGCAGCAATCCGTCGATTCCGCCCAGGTCTACGAAAGCGCCGTAGTCGGTCAGGTTCTTGACCACGCCCTCGAAGATGCGGCCTTCTTCCAGCTCGCGCAGGGTCGTTTCGCGCAGCTTGTAGTATTCCTCCTCCAGCACCGCCTTGCGCGACAGCACGATGTTGCCGCGCCGCTTGTTGACCTTGATCACCCGCAGGCGCAGCTCTTCGCCGCGCAGCGCGTCGAGGTTGCGCACGGGATGGAGGTCGACCTGCGAGCCGGGCAGAAAGGCGCGCACGCCGATGTCGACCGAAAGCCCGCCCTTGACGCGCTCGATGACACGGCCCGTGATGGTCTCCTGATCGTTGTAGGCCTTCTCTATGGAGTCCCAGATCTTCATGCGCTCGGCTTTCTCGCGCGAGACCACGATGTAGCCTTCCGAGTCTTCCGTGTTCTCCAACAGCACATCGACCATTTCGCCCACCTCGACGTCGGCCTTTCCCTCTTCGTCGGTGAACTCGGAAATGTCGATGATGCCCTCCGACTTGTATCCCACGTCGATGACCACCTTGGAATCGGTCACCTTGAGGACCTTGCCGGGCACCACTTCGCCTTCCGAGAGATTGCGGAAGCTCTTCTCGTAGGCTTGTTCGAGATCGTCCTGGTTGACTTCAGGAGACAGTTCGATGACGGGCGTGTTTTCAGGGACGGACGGCTTCTTGGCCGCCTTCGGGGAAGCTGCGGCAGTCTTCCCCTCTTCGGTCTTGCTTTCTGCAGTTGCTGACATTCTTAGGCATCCTCGCTTTCGGTATCTTTTGTCTTCAAAATCGCTGCGGGAAGTGAGCGGCAAAACACCTTCGCCACCTGGGACTCAACACAAAGAAGCCCCCGAGTGCGGCCAATTCAAGATGTCGGTGGGATGACGAAGACGGGGTTGGAAGCTGGTTGAAGTTAAACGGCAGCCAATCCGATGGCACCTCACACAAAGAATCAATGTTGCATCAATCCCTCACAAACGAATTTGAACGTCCCTTATAGCCCGCGGGCACGGGCCTTGTCAAGGGAATAGGACCCGGAGGCGGAGAGCGGAAGGGCCCGCTGCCGCCGAAACCCGGCGGCTTGGCCGGCATCAGAACTGATGTTCGTCTGTGATATACTGCTCAGCTTCCGCTGCGGGCTGAAGCGGCGGGGACTGCTAGTTCGTTTATGATGTCATCGATTCGTCGATAGATTTGACTCGATGTCCGTTCCGCGGCGTTGACCCGCCGCAGGGGGCTTAAAGAAAATGAAAGCTGCCATCCATCCCGAGTACGACACCGTCACGGTGCGCTGCGCTTGCGGCGCCGAGTGGGAAACGCGCTCCACCCACGACGGCGACATCCGTCTGGAGATCTGCTCCAGTTGCCATCCTTTCTTTACCGGCAAGCAGAAGCTGGTCGACACCACCGGACGCGTGGAGCGTTTCCAGCGCAAGTACGCGCAGTTCAACCAGGGCAAAAAGTCCAAGAAGTAACCCGCCGTGTTCCAGAAGCTTCAGGCCTTGGAAGAAAAGTACGAGAAGCTTTCCCAGGATCTGGGGAGCAGCGAGATGCTCTCCAACCCCAACAAGCTTCGGGATGCGGCGCGGGCTCACTCCGAACTGCAGGAGATCGTCGAGAAGTACCGCCAGTTCCGCAAGCTTGAAACGGGCATTGAAGACGCCCGGCAGATCCTGCAGGAGGAGAGCGAGGAAGAGCTGTGCGAAATGGCCGAGGAGGAGTTGCAGCGCCTCAAGCCGCAACTGGAGGCCTGCGAGCGAGAGCTCAAGATGCTTCTCATCCCCAAGGATCCCAACGACGAGAAGAACGTGGTACTGGAGATCCGGGCCGGAACAGGCGGCGACGAGGCGACTCTTTTCGCCCAGGAGATGTTCCGCCTTTATTCCCGCTACGCCGAAGGGCGAGGCTGGAAGGTGGAGCTGCTGGACGCCCGCGAGTCCAGCGTCGGAGGGCTGAAGGAAGTGGTGGCGCTGGTGGAGGGCAAGGGCGCCTACAGCCGTCTCAAGTTCGAGAGCGGCGTCCACCGCGTTCAGCGGGTGCCGGAGACCGAGACTCAGGGACGGGTGCACACCTCGGCCATCACCGTGGCTGTGCTGCCAGAGGTCGACGAGGTCGAGGTGGACATCGATCCCAGCGACCTGCGCATCGATACCTACTGCTCCTCGGGTCCTGGCGGACAGAGCGTCAATACTACCTATTCGGCGGTCCGCATCACCCACGTTCCCAGCGGCGAGGTGGTCACCTGCCAGGACGAGAAGTCGCAGATCAAGAATAAGGCCAAGGCCCTCAAGGTGCTGCGTTCTCGGCTCTTTGAAAAAGCCCGGCAGGAGCAGCAGCAGGAAATCGCCGAGAGCCGCCGCGCCATGGTGGGAAGCGGCGACCGCAGCGAGAAGATCCGCACCTACAACTTCCCTCAGAACCGCGTCACCGAACATCGCCTGGGACTGACCCTGCACCAGCTCGACAGGATCATGGAGGGCGAGATCGATCCCATCATCGACGCTTTGGTGACCAACGAGCGGACCGAGGCTCTGCGCGAGAAGCAGGTCAACTGACGATCCCGCGGGGTCACCTGGCGCCGCCCCCTGGCACCGCCGCTGAAACCAGAAGGGCGCTCTCAGGCCGCATGACTACCATCCGACAGGCCCTGGTCGAGGCCACCGAAACCTTGCGCCGGGCCGGACTGCGGTCGCCCAGGGCCGACGCCGAACTGATTTTGACCTCCCTGCTCTCCGCCAACCGCGCCCACCTGCTGGCTCACCCCGAGCAAAGGCTGGAGCCCAGCCAGGAAAAACTCTTCTGCCAGTGGTTGGAGAAACGCAAAGAGCACTTCCCCTTGCAGTACCTGAGGGGCCGGCAAGAATTCTACGGACGCGACTTCGAGGTTTCTCCCGCCGTGCTGGTTCCCCGTCCCGAAACCGAACTGCTGCTGGAAGCCTGCCTGCGGCGCCTCTCCCCGCTGCCCGACCGGCCGCTGCAGGTGGTGGAAGTGGGCTTGGGTTCGGGATGCCTGGGAGAGACCTTGATCCTGGAAGATCCGCGGGTCATCCTGACCGGCATCGACATTTCCCCCGCCGCCCTCCAGGTGGCCAACCGCAACGCGCTGCGCCTGGGCGCCGGCAGCCGCCTGCGCATGGTGGCCGCCGATGCCCTGTCAGCGCTGGCCCGGCGCCCCTTCTTCGACCTGCTGGTCTCCAATCCTCCTTACGGAGCCCTCAGCCAAAGCCACCTGGTGGACGAAGGGGTGCGCCGCTACGAGCCTGCCTGCGCCGTCTTCGCGGGAGACAGCGGGCTGGAGGTCTATGAGAAGATCTTTTCTCAGGCCGCGCGCATCCTTAAACCCGGGGCCGGCGTTTTGGTCGAACTGGGCAAGGATCTTCGGCCTTGGGTGGAGGAATCGGCGCGGCGGCAGGGATGGCGCCCTATCCAAGTCATCCCCGATCTGGCCGGGATCGACCGGGTGGCTGAATTCGAGCCGGTCCGTCCCCGCAACGGCGGGAACCCCGATTGATGATCAGCCGTCCATACCGGTATATTGAACGTTCTGGTCGGAAGCAATCCTCTCCATGGGAGACTGAAGGAGCATGCAAGAGACAATCCGCAACCTCCTGGTCGAGATCGGAGAAAATCCTGATCGGGAGGGCCTGGCGAAAACACCCGAGCGCGTGGAAAGGGCTTGGAAATTCCTCACCAGCGGCTATCACAAGACGGCGGAGGACATCCTCAACGGAGCCCTGTTCAGCGTCGAGTACGACGAGATGGTCATCGTGCGAGACATCGAACTGTACAGCATGTGCGAGCATCACCTGCTGCCCTTTTTCGGCAAGTGCCACGTCGCCTACCTGCCCTCCAAGAAGGTCATCGGCCTGAGCAAGATTCCCCGCATTGTCGACATGTACGCGCGGCGGCTGCAGGTTCAGGAACGCCTCACCCAGCAGATCGCCAAGACCGTCACCGAGTGGATCGACCCCAAGGGAGTGGCCGTCGTCATCGAAGCCAGGCACCTGTGCATGATGATGCGGGGGGTGGAAAAACAGAACTCCAGCATGATCACCTCGGCCATGCTGGGCAGCTTCCGCACGGACAACCGCTCCAGGATGGAGTTTCTGCAACTGGTGGGACATCGGATATGACTTTGAGGCTGGGCCGGCTGAGCATTCTGATCTGCATCGCGGCGGTCTGCCTCGGCCTGCCGCTGGCGGCTCAGGAGGAGTTGCCTCAGGAGTTTCCCGACGAGGACGAGATCTTTCGGGTCGACGTCAACCTGATCACCCTGATGTTCTCGGTCAAGGACGCCCAAGGCCGCTTCGTCAACGACCTGGCGGCCGGCCGCTTCCGGGTCTACGAAGACGGGGTGGAGCAGGAGTTGCGCTACTTCGAGGGCCCCAGCAATCAGCAGCCCAGGCAAGGGGGGCTGTGGCTGGCCTTTCTCATCGACGTCAGCGGGAGCACCTTCTCCACCCGTTCCGAGCAACTGCTGGCGGCCCGCACCTTTTTCGACAATCTGCAGCAGTTCACCCAAGTGGGGATCTACGGCTTCACCGACCAACTGCTGGAATTCCAGGCCTTCACCTCCAATCGTTCGGCCGCGCTGCAAGCCTTCGCCCAGGCCCGGCAGCACCTGGGACGCACCTCCATCTACGCTTCCCTCAACTCGCTGGTGCAGCAGATCAAGGCCAAGGCGAGGCCCCAGGACCGCAAAGTCATCATCCTCATCTCGGACGGCATGGACGACGATTACGTCAAGTCGGCCCAGTCGACCTCGCTGGCCCGCATCAACGGCGTCAACATCTATACGGTGCTGGTTCCTTCGGCCTCCCAGCTTTACATCCATCCCGACGCCCCGCCCACGCCCGAGGGCGAAGAGCGGGAAAAGAAGCGCCAGGCCTTCGCCCGCCTCTCGCGCGGCACCGACGGACTGCACTTTTCGGGCTTCGAGGCCGTCCTCGACTTCGACCAGACCCTGGCCCAGATCACCGAGAGCGTTTTCGGCAACCTCTACCGTGTGGCCTACACCACCTCCGATCCCAGGCGTCCCAAGGAAGACCGCGACATCCGCATTCGGGTCACTGAAAACGAGGACTACGAAGTCTCTATGCCCTTCAAGAGGCTGCCCCGGCAGATGCAGGCCAAGAAAGAACTGATCGTGGCCCTCTTTGCCTCCAAAGACGAAAAGGCGCCTCTCGATATCGATACCTCCTACCGCGAGATCTCGGCCGCCCTGGACGTGCTGCAGCCGCGCGCACTGGGAGGTGAGACCGGGCAGCCCTTCCGTCTCAAGATCAATCCCCTCTCGCTGGCCGGCGACAAGCTGGGGGTGAGGACGCAACTGGGAATCGTGGGACAGCTCATCGACCGCCAGGGCAACGAGGTGGCCCGCCTCAGGGAGATTCTGCCCATCGACCTGCGGGCCCGAGAGATCGCCAACGGACAGGGCATCATCTACACCAACAAGCTGCTGGCGCCTAAAGGCACCTACAACTTCAGGGTGGCGGTGCTGGAAGTTTCCACCTGGAAGATGACGGCCTTCGAAACCGTGGTGCAGATCGGCACCGACTAGATGAACTTGCGCCTCAGCGATTTCGACTATCACCTGCCCCCCCAACTGATCGCCCAGCATCCCAGCCAGAAGCGTGACGAATCGCGCCTTATGCTGCTCGACCGCCGCAACGGCAGCATCGGTCACCACCGCTTTCGCGAACTGCCCCAACTGCTGGCCGGGGACGACCTGCTGGTGCTCAACGACAGCAAGGTCATTCCGGCGCGCCTCTTCGCCGACCGGCCCGGAGGCACCCGGCGCATCGAGATTCTGCTGCTGAGAGAAGTGGAGAAGGATGTCTGGGAGGCCCTGCTGCGTCCAGGTCGCAGGGTGCGCCAGGGGACGCGCCTGACGATCGCCGCCGGCAAGCTCGAGGCCGAAGTGATGCCCTCGGATTCCCGCTTGCGCCGACGCCTGCGCTTCTTTTATCGGGGCGATTTCAAGAACCTGCTGAGCCAGTACGGACAGATGCCGCTTCCGCCCTATATCGAACGAGGCGAGGGCGGACTGGCGGCGGACTCGGAACGCTACCAAACCGTTTACGCGGCCCGCGAGGGCTCGGTGGCCGCGCCTACCGCGGGACTCCATTTCACCCCCGCTCTGCTGCAGAGCCTGCGCCACGTATTCATCACCTTGCACGTGGGATACGGGACTTTCCGTCCCATCGAAAGCCAGGACGTGCCGGCCCATGAAATGGAAGCCGAGATCTTCGAGGTGGAGGCCGAGGCGGCCCGAGCCGTGCGGGAGCAGCGCCGCCGGGGAGGCAGGGTCGTGGCGGTGGGCAGCACATCCACCCGCGTGCTGGAGCATCTGGCCCGTGACAAGGGGGAGGTCAAGGAAGCCGCGGGGGAAACCGCGCTCTTCATCTATCCCGGCTTTCGCTGGCAAGTGTGCGATGCCCTCATCACCAACTTCCACTTGCCCCGATCCACCCTGCTGGTGCTGGTGTCGGCCTTTGCCGGACTCGACCTGATCAAACGCTGCTACGAAGAGGCGGTGCGGCATCGATACCGCTTCTACAGCTACGGCGACGCCATGCTCATTCTATGATCCCAGGCATCGGTTGCAGGGCATCGGCTGCGGCGCTGACCGCAAAAAAGAAAGGCGGCCCGCCGCCCGGGGCGTCCGCCTCGAGTTTGCTCTTGCAAAAAGCCATCAGGCCCGGCCGATGGGGGCCCGGAAGTCGTCTTTCTGGCACACCCAGAACATGCCGCCGGAGGTGACTCCGGCCACGCGCATGACTTTGGTGGCCACCAGTTCCTCGCCGCATTTCGGACACAGCTTGGCGGAACCCTTGGCGCCTCTCTGACCCAGACTGGCACGAGCGGTCTTACTCAGTTTGGACATGATCTCGAAACCTCCCGAGTGATTGACTACGGCGGATCGCCTTCCTCTCCGGAGGCGGCTCGCCGCTTGAAAGCGATTCTCGCAAATGGAGCCACACAGTATGCTGGGATGCCCGGGCCTGTGTCAAGTTTCAGTCGGCCAAGCCGAACTCGATGTGGGCGATGTCCTCCAACTCGTCTTCCATGTATTTCTTGATCTTGCCGATCAGCGTTTTTTCGTTGAGACGGATGGCTTCGCGGGTCACCCCGTACTGATCGGCGATCTCTTGCAAGGTCAGCGGCTCTTCAGCCATCAGGCGCTGGAAGAGGATGACCCGCTCGCGCTCGCTGAGCGTTTGGGCGAACTCCTGCAGCTTGTCTTCGAAGAGCTGCCGCAGTTCGCCTTGGGCCAGCCGGTCGTCGACCATGATGTCGGCGTCGGTCAGCGTATCGACGTAGGTGAGGGCGCTGTCGTCGGCCACCGGCGCGTCCAGGCTCAGCTCCGGCCCCTCGATGTAAGGCTCCATCTCGCGCACGGTATCTTCCTCCACCTGCAGCCGCTGGGCGATCAGCTTGGGGGTGGGGTCGATGCCTTGCAGTCTCAGCTTCTCTTTCTCCTTGCGCAGATTGAAAAGCAGGCGGCGTTTTTCGTTGGTGGTGCCGGCCCGCACGATGCGCATGTTGTCGAGCATGAATTTGATGATGTAGGCCTTGATCCACCAGGAGGCGTAGGTGGGCAGCCGGGCGCCCTTGTTGGGATCGAAGCGCTTGACCGCCTCCATCAGGCCGATGTTGCCTTCTTGAATGAGGTCGAGGACGTTGCTGTAGACGCGCTTGTACATCATGGCGATTTTGACCACCAGGCGCAGGTTGGCCGTCACCAGCCGCATGGCCGCGTATTCGTCGTCTTCTTCGCGGTAGCGCATGGCGAGATCGCGTTCTTCCTCGGCCGAGAGGGGTTGGAAGCGGCTGATTTCAAGCAGGTACTTGCGCAGCGGGTCGAGCTTGGCCAGTTGGGCCGTGCCCGTCGAGACGGGTACCGGAACCCGAGACTCGTCGCCGCTTTCGTCCTTGGACTGCTTTTCTTGGTCGTTGTCGCTCATCCGATATGCGTCTAGGTTCCCGAGGGGGCGGGCGAGTATTCTCTGATGAAGCTGCAGTAGCTCTCGACGTCCTCGGCGCTGCCCAGGATCAAGGGAACGCGCTGATGGAGCGACTCGGGCTCGATCTGAAGGATCTCCTGGCGTCCCGTGGTGGCCTTGCCTCCGGCCTTTTCCACCACGAAGGACAGGGGATTGGCCTCGTAGAGCAGCCGCAGCTTGGCCTTGGGGTGGTCGGGGTCTTTGTAGCTGGCCGGGTAGAGGAAGATCCCTCCGTAGAGGAGGTTGCGGTGAAAGTCGGCCACCAAGGAGCCGATGTAGCGCAGCGAGTAGGGTTTGCCCTGAGGAGTCTGGGCGGTTTTCAGGTGTTGAATGTAGCGCTTGGTCCCTTCGTCCCAGCTATCGGAATAGCCCTCGTTGATGGAGTAGATGCTGCCGCGGCCCGGGGTCTTGATGTCGCGGTGGGAGATGAGGAACTCTCCGATGGAGGGGTCGAGGGTGAATCCGTTGACTCCCGAACCGCTGGAGTAGACCAGGATGGTGCTCGATCCGTAAACGCAGTAGCCGGCCGCCACCTGCTTGTATCCGGGCTGAAGACAGTCTTCCAGGGTCCCGTCCTCGCCGGGAGTGACCTTGCGCAGGATGGAGAAGATGCTGCCGATGCTGACATTGGCGTCGATGTTGGAGGAGCCGTCCAGGGGATCGAAGATGAGCACGTACTTGCCCTTCTTGAACTTGCTGGGGATGCGCATCACGCGCGGGTCTTCTTCTGAGGCCATGGCGCACAAGTGGCCGCCGTGGTCCATGGCTTTGAAGAGGGTGTAGTGGGCGAACTCGTCCAGTTTGCGCACCTCCTCGCCGTGCACGTTCTCGTCGCCGGTCTTGCCCAAGATGTCCACCAGCCCGGCCTTGTTGACTTGGCGCGAGATGATCTTGAAGGCGATGGTCAGGTCCCACAGCAGGCCCGTAAACACTCCGGTGGCGTCCGGGAATTGACGCTCCTCCTCCACCAGGAAGCGCCCAATCGTCAATGTCGAAGTACTCATCGGTTCTCCTTTTGATCACGTTGCAGGCGAGGAGCCTGCAAGCGGTTTCGTGTCAAAAGGGTATCCGGCCCCGGGGGGCTGGAAAGGCCCTTGTCTGAATTCCACTCTAACACGCGGGAAGCGGCTGACAAGCTGGCTTTGGTTCACTTAAAGCTCGAGTTTCAATGCACGGTCTTGCTCTTGCGGGTCATGAAGTCCAGCAGCACGTGATCGGCCAGATTGAAGGTATTGGTCAAGTAGGCTTTGCCCTGGGAAATCTGAGCGACCTGCTTGACGAACTCCACCAGATAGTAATCTCGTGCCAGCATGAAGGTGTTGATCATGATGCCCGAGCGGCGGCAGTTTGCGGCCTCCTTGAAAGTCTCGTTGAGGATGTAGGGGTCGAGGCCGAAAGAGTTCTTGTAAATGCGCCCGTCGCTGCGGGTCAGCGCCGAAGGCTTGCCGTCGGTCACCATGATGATCTGGCGCAGGTCTTTCTTCTGATTCATGAGGATGCGGCGCGCCAGGCGGAAGCCTTCGCAGGTGTTGGTGTGCCAGGGTCCGATCTGCACCTCGGCCACTTTGTGTACGGGGATCTCCTCGGCCGAGTCGTGAAAGAGAATGACTTTAAGCGTATCTTCGGGAAACTGGGTGCGGATCATGTGGGCCAGAGCCAGAGTGACCTTCTTGGCGGGCGTGAAACGGTCTTCGCCATAGAGGATCATGCTGTGGGAGCAGTCCAGCATGATGACGGTGGCGCAGGAGCTGTGGTACTCGCTCTGATGCACCATCAGGTCGGAGTACTCCAGGTTGAGCGGCGTCCCCAGGCCCTCCCGCTGGATGGCGTTGAGCAGGGTGGCATTGACGTCCAGGTTGAGAGTGTCTCCGAATTCGTAGGGACGGCTGTGCCAGTCGGCCTCGATTCCGGTCGAAAGTTGCCGGGTGCGGTGTTTGCCGAAAGCGCCCGAGCCGCGCGACGAGAGGAGTTCGCGCAAGGTGCGGTGTCCCAGGTAATCGATGCTTTTTTCGGTCAACTTGAAGCGCCGGCTGTTGTCGGCCTCGCCTTCCCGGCCCTGCTGCGAGGCTCCCTGCTGCTGCTCTTCCACCTCCAGGTAGTTCTCTTCCACCAGCTTGCGGATCAGTTCGTCGAAAAAGTCGCGCACGTCCTCGGGCAGCTCGCCGTGGGGGTATTGCTCTTCGTAGTCTTGCATGGCCTGGCGCCATTCCTCGGGCAGGCGCTCGTCGCTGGAGAGGATGGAAGCCAAGGCCCGGTAGAGCGCTTCCATGCTGTTGGGAGGGGGGGCATCGGGGTAGAACTGAGATTCGAATCCGCTGTCGAGCAGAAAATCGCGAAGTCGGTCCAGCACGTCCTCCAGGTCGATGTCGTCGAGCGGATTGGGTATGTACTTGCTGTAGCGGTAGCGCATGGCCTCCTCGCCTAGTTGAAGGAGCGGCTGCCCCGCCGGCTCTTCATCTGCTCCAGCAGTTCGCGGGCTTCGTCTTCGCCCTGCTCGCGGTAGTAGCCCTGCTCGGCGTTGCGGCTGATGCGCTTGAGCGAGTTGAGCCCTTCCAACACGAACTCGATGCCGGAAACGGCCAGCGGCAGGTCCTCCCGGGGATCCACGTCCAACTCCATCAGCGGCTCCTCCAGTCCCTGTATGCCGGAGACGGCGTCGTAGAATTGGCGGCTGCCGGTCTGATCGGTGACGCGCACGTTGCCTCCCAGGTCGAACCACTGCACGATTTGTTCGAAGTCCTCGTCTCCGAACTGCTTCTTGAAGGCGTCCAGAACGGACCTGTGGATGAGTTCCGATGCGATGCGTTCGGCGCCTTTCATTTCGCCTTCGTACTCCAGCTCGAGCTTGCCGGTTATGGCGGGCATGGAGGCGTAGACGTCGGCGATTCTCAACACCACCTGCTCTTCGCCGTGGGTCAGGGCCCGCCTTTCGGCGTTGGAGGCGGCGAACTCCAGGCAGGCGATGGGCAGGCGCTGGCTCACTCCCGAGCGGTGGTCGATGCGGTTGTCGCGGCGTCCGTGGAAGGCCACCAGCTCGACCACCTGCTCCACCCAGCGGGGGATGACCAGGTTGAGCTCGCCGCGCTCCAGCCAAGCCTCCTGGCGGGTGATGCGCAGGCCGTCCTCGAGCCGCTTGGGATAATGGGTGCGCACCTCCGCTCCGATGCGGTCCTTAAGCGGCGTGATGATCTTGCCCCGCGCCGTGTAGTCGTCGGGGTTGGCCGTGAAAGCCATGAGCAGATCGAGCGGCAGCCGCACCGGAAAGCCCTTGATCTGGACGTCCCCTTCTTGGAGAATGTTGAAAAGCCCCACCTGAATCTTGGGCGCCAGGTCGGGCAGCTCGTTGATGGCGAAAATGCAGCGGTGGGCCCGGGGCAGCAGCCCGAAATGGATGTTCTCGAATGCCGAAAGCGCCTTTCCGCTCTTGGCCGCCTTGATGGGATCGAGATCGCCGATGATGTCGGCGATGGTGACGTCGGGCGTGGCCAGCTTCTCCACAAAGCGCTGCTCGCGGTGAAGATATGCGAGGGGCAGATCGTCCTCTTCCTCACCCAGGCGCCGGCGGCCGGTTTCGCTGATGGGGTTGAAAGGATCGTCGTGAATCTCGCTGCCCTCGATGTAGGGGAGGTACTCGTCGAGGAAAGCCGTCAGTTGGCGCAGGATGCGGCTCTTGGCTTGTCCTCTCAGCCCCAGCAGGATGAAGTCCTGACGGGCCAGCAGGGCGTTGATCAGTCCCGGAATGGCGGTTTCCCCGTATCCCACGATGCCGGGGAAGAGTTCCTCTCCCTGGGCCAGCTTCTTGAGCAGATTGGCGCGGATTTCCTCCTTGACGGTGCGGACCTGATGGGGGAAGCGGGAGTCCTCCTTGAGTTGACCAAGGGTTTTGGGAAGCATAGAGGCAGACATCCTTCAATTTATGGCCGCTGACGGCTTACCGGAGCCGCAAAGGGCGTGAACGAGAGGGTCATGTCGGACGAAGGCTTTATTGCCGGGCCAGCTCGCGCAGTGAAGCGACGACTTCGGGAGCGTCCCACTTGTAGACTCCGATGTGCACCAGGGCCACCCGGCCCTGCTTGTCGACCACCATGCTCACCGGAAGGACGCCTCCTGGAAACTCCATGCTGAGATAGAGGTCGGAGTTCTTGTCGATGAGGAAGGGGAAGTCGTAGGAGTGCTTTTCCAGGTAGGCGCGTACGTCCTCGGGATCGTCGTCGCTGAGCGCCACCACACGGATGCCGTCCTCAGCCACCATCTTCTGCAATTTCTCCAGGTCGGGCATCTCTTTGCGGCAGGGACTGCACCAGGTAGCCCAGAAGTTGATCAGGAGCACTTCCGCGTCCATCTCCTCCAGCGTCAGTTCTTCTCCCTCCAGGGTCCGCAGCAGCGGCTTGGAGAGGTCGATGGACTGGCGCTCATCGGCGGGAATCCAGTTGAGGGAGGAGGCGGAGAGGCTCAAGACCAACAGGTAGAGCAAGCTGAAGACGGCGGCGACGCGGACGAAACTGCGCAATTCTGACCTCCTGGCAAGATAAGCGTAGCGAGCGACCTCATACCGCCGAGGGCACTTGAGCCTTCACCGCGGTCGCTGAAACTTGACCCGTGCGTGAACTTGTTGGCCACCCTGTGGCCATAGCGAATTGTAGCACAGCGGCTTCACTCTTCGGGCTCGTCGCCGAAGGAGATTCCCACGGCTCGGGCGGTGCACACGCGGTCGTCCTCGGGGTCGACGAGGCGTTGCCCTCCGATGGCCTCCTGCAGCGGTATGGACTCGATGCATCCGCAACGCAGGTTGACCATGCGTCCGAAGCGTCCGGCTGCGATCAGGTCGACGGCGGCCTGCCCGTAGCGGGTCCCCAGGATGCGGTCGAAGGGGGTGGGCGAGCCGCCCCGTTGCAGGTGGCCCAAAACCACAACCCGCGTTTCCATCTCGATGCAGCTTTGAATTTCGTTGGCCACTTGGTAGGAGATGCCTCCCAGCTTGCCGAAGGGGTCGTCCTGGGGACGGGAGCGGAAGACCTGCTGGCCGTCGCGGGCCGCCGCCCCCTCGGCCACCACCACGATGGAGAATTCGCGTCCCCGGTCGCGGCGATGGACGATCTTGCGGCAGATGGCGGGGATGGTGAAGGGGATCTCGGGAATGAGAATCACGTCGGCGCCGCCGGCGATTCCCGATTCCAGGGCGATCCAGCCGGCGTTTCGGCCCATTACCTCTACCAGCATGACGCGGTCGTGGCTCTGGGCCGTGGTGTGCAGCTTGTCGATGGCGTCGGTAGCGGTGTGCAGGGCGCTGTCGAATCCGAAGGTCAACTCGGTGCCCCTGACGTCGTTGTCGATGGTCTTGGGCACCCCGATGACGGGGACCCCCCGCTGCTGCAGTTGATGGCCGATCGTCAAGGTCCCGTCGCCGCCGATCATGACCAGGGCATCCAGTCCGCGTTCTTGAAAAACTCCGATCACGCGGTCGGAATGATCGTGAAACTCGACTTCCCCCTCCTGGTTGCGGACGGGGTACCTGAAGGGGTTGCCGCGGTTGCTGGTCCCCAGGATGGTTCCTCCGCGGGGGAGAATGCCCTGCACCGTCTTGAGGGTCATGGGGGTGAGTCCGCGCTCCAGGAATCCTTCGAAGCTGTCCTCGCTGCCGTAGACTTCCCAGCCGTACTTGAGGATGGCGGTCTTGACCACGGCTCTGATGACGGCGTTGAGTCCCGGGCAATCCCCCCCTCCGGTGAGGACGGCGATCTTTTTCTGCGACGAATCGTTCATGGCAGGGATTGTACAATGCCCTTTGGTCGGCCACCGTCAGGTGCGGCCTGGCGCAGCAATCAGCATCTCGAAGCACGCGCCCGCGCCGCGACGTTGTACACTATCCACGTCGGAAAAGGCCCATGCACAAAGTCGTTAAACAGCTCACCTTCTGCTACGGACACCGCCTCCTGGAATACGAGGGCAAGTGCGCCCGTCCTCACGGCCATACCGCCCTGGTCGAGATCGAGCTGTCGTCAGAGGAACTCGATTCCTTGGGGATGGTGCGCGACTTCGGCGAGGTCAAGGACATCCTAGGGAGCTACATCGACGCCACCTTCGATCACCGCATGATTCTGCGCGATGACGACCCGCTGGTGAAAGCGATGCGCGATGTGGGCGAGGAAGTGGTGGTTCTGCCCGTCAATCCCACCGCCGAGAATCTGGCCCGCATCCTCTTTCGGGAGGCCGGCAAGCTGGGCCTTCCCGTCAGCGCCGTCCGCCTCTGGGAAACTCACGACGCTTACGCCGAATACCGGGAAGGCGGTTGCTAGGGGGATGAAATGAAGAGCAGTTGGACTGAACGCCTCAAACAGCCGGCAGTCCGCTTTGTAGCCGGATTCATCGCGATCGTGATCGTTTTCAACCTTTTCCTGGCCATCGCCTGGGTGGACGAAAACCTCATTCATCCTTACACTCAATTCATCACTGCGGTCAGCGCCAATATTCTGGTGGCGGGAGGGTACGACGACCTGGATTGGCAGGGGACCATCATCCGCACGGGACGTTTCGCGGTAGACATCCGGCGGGGATGCGACGGGGTGGTAGCCACGATCTTGCTGATCGCCGCCTGCCTGGCCTTTCCGGCCTCCTGGAAACAGCGCCTGATCGGCACGGGGCTGGGTTTTCTTCTCATTTTTCTGCTCAACCAGGTACGCATCGTGGTTCTCTTCGTGTTGGGCGATCAGGGAGCCATGAACCTCTTTGAATTCGTGCATACCTATGTCGCTCAATTTGCCGTCATTGCTCTCACAATGGTTTTCTGGGTCTACTGGGCCGGACGCCAAAAGCCCGTCTATTCTTGAGCGTCTGGTGGCGTTCTTGATCTTTCTGGTGCTGGGCTACGGCTTGGTCTGGCTGATTCTCTATCCGCTTCGGCCCGTCTACCAAAACGCCCTGGGTGCGGGAGCCGAGGCCTACTACCGCCTGGAAGGAAGCGGGTTTCAGTTCTGGAGCGTCGATGACCGGGTCTACTTCCGTGCCTACCGCGCCCCCATCTTCGAGGCTCAGATCACTCCCCGCGCCATCTACACCAACCTGCCCTTTCTCATCACCCTGATCCTCATCACACCCGGCCTGTCGCTGCGCCGCCGCCTGGTTTATCTGGGCGTGGGGACGGCTCTTCTTTACCTTTCCCACGTGATTTTCATGGTCACCAAGGTCGAGGTGGTCCTCATCAGCGCCGAATATCCCAACGCCGGCAACCCCTCCTTGTGGCACTTCGCAGACAACTTTCTGGAGGTGACGGGCAAGACCTTCTTCCCCATCCTCATCTGGTTGGGACTGTGTTTGCCCTACATGTTGGGAGTGGTGGACCGAAAGGACAGGCCCCTTCCCGATGCCAAGGTGGGACGCAATGATCCTTGTCCTTGCGGCAGCGGCAAGAAGTTCAAGAACTGCTGCGGACAGGCCTGATGCGATTCCTGCTGGCTCCGTTCAAAGACTTCCTGACTCTCTTCGAAGCTCACCTGCAGGCCGGGCGCGGAGCCGCTTTGGCCGCCATTCTGCTGGGACTGGCGGCCGCTTGGTGGATCTACGTTCCCCTCCACGAACTGCTCCATGCCTGGGGCTGTCTGGCGGCGGGAGGCCAGGTCGAGCGGCTCGAGATCGATCCCCTCTACGGGGCCCATCTCCTGGCCCGCATCTTCCCCTACGTCCACCCCGGCAGCGATTACGCCGGACGCCTGAGCGACTTCAATAGCGCCGGATCGGACTGGACATACGCCGCGACCGTTGCCGCCCCCCTGCTGCTGGGACTGGCTGGATTCCCCCTGCTGCGCCTGGCCGTGCCTTCCTCCACCTCCTCCAGGGGCCTCGCCTGGCGAAGGCCGCTCCTTTTCGGCGCCGCCGCCCTGCTGGCCGCTTCGCCCTTGCTCAGCCTGACGGGAGACCTGCTGGAACTGGGCTCGCTGACGCTCTACCAGTTCTTCCCCGGCCCCGCCCAAAGCCACCGCGCCCTGATCAGCGACGATCTCTTCCGACTGCTCCATGAATGGCCGGCTCCGCCTGGCTGGAGACCGGTCGCCTTCGTCACCCTCTCGCAAACGCTGGGACTCGCATACGCATGGTCCTTGGTGGCCCTGTCCCACCGCCTTGCCGGGGGCTCCCGAGCCTTTGCCAACGACTCCCCTCCCTGCTAATTTGAGTTTCCTGCTAATCTTAGGGAAGGGCCCATAGCTCAGTTGGTTAGAGCAGCCGACTCATAATCGGCCGGTCGCAGGTTCAAGTCCTGCTGGGCCCACCATTCGTAAGTTTTTCAAAGGTAAGGGAATCGTGTCGCGGTTTGAGAATACACCACCGGTCACTCCAGGCAGAAAAGCACCACCGGGAATGAGTCACTGGTCGCTCAGCAAGAATACATCGACCGCGAACTTCCTCCGAGGACCCTGTTGGTGAGGCGTCATGTCGATGACGCTGTAATAGCGGAAGCCGTTGCCATGCTGGTCTCGTCGCCGAGATTCCCGGTAATCGAGATGGATCGCCTGGATTCTGGTCGCAGGCAGGGGCCGAAGCTCATTCGGCTCCGAAAATCCATTGTGGTTCCAGTCCACCCAGAGTTGAAGGGACTCAAAAATGGCGTCTTCTGCTGAAATCCTTCCGTCCCTATTGCCTCCATTATCCGCGAGGTCAAATACCGCCAGGGCAAGAAAGCCGTTGGGGTTTGTCGATGGGGGTTGAGGCGTGAAGGTTCCGAAAAGTTCTGTTCCCTCATCCACCTGTCCGTTTCCGTTGCGGTCAAGCACGAGGAATGCGTCGTCGACACCCTGCTGAGTCCAAGACAGCGCCTCATCGAAGCCATCGGCGTCCAGGTCGAAGCGGACGCCATGCTCCAGGTCCGTAAGCCAAAGCTGATTCCCGCGCACGCTGATGATAATCGGAGTGTTGGGGTCCCAACCCTCACAGTTTCCGCCGCCTGAACGTGCTCTGATGGCTGGTGCGTCCCACAAACGCTGCGCGCCCCCAGCGGCGCCGTTGTCGCATTCCTCCTCGCCGCCCCCGCCTCCGCCACCGGATGAGGGACAGGTAGCGCAGGGGCAGTT
>DATIPQ010000107.1 GCA_035471785.1 Acidobacteriota bacterium | reverse complement strand
CAGACCCACAGCCCCACCCAGCCAATCATCAGCATCCTGAATCTCTGCACTTTGCCTCCGCTTCCTCGACTTGCACAAACCGTAAGCACTTATGAAATAATTGGCCGGCGACTAAGCATTCTTACCACACGTCGGGGGGGGACAGGAGGAGTAGTGTCGAATCTTTCCCGACAAGTGCGTCTGTCCCTGCGTCGCCTGCGCAGACATCCTGGGTTCACGGTGGGCGTCCTGGCTATCGTGGCCTTGGCTACCGGAGTCTGCGCCGCCATCCTGGCCATTGCCGACGCCACCCTTTTCAGAGCCTTGCCCTATCCCGACCCTGAGCGGCTGGTTTTTCTGCACGAAAACGTCAAGGGCAGCGGATTCAACGCCGCCTCTTATCCCAACCTGCAAGACTGGCGCGATCACAGCACCGCTTTCCAGGACATCGCCTTCTTCGCCGACTGGCGTCATGTCACGGTCAGCGGCGACTTCGAGCCGCTGCGCGCCCGCGCCAATTTCGTGACCTCGAACTACTTCGAGCTGCTGGGAGCGCAACCGGCCTATGGAGAGACATTCGACTCCTCCTCAGACCGATTTCCTGGAGCGCCCAAGCTGGCTGTGGTCAGCCACGGCTTCTGGCAGACGCGCCTGGGGGGACGTCCTCAGGCGGTGGACTCGGTTATCCATCTTAACGGAGAGCCCTTCACGGTCGTGGCAATCATGTCCCCGGCCTTCAGCGACCTGGCCGAGGTCAACCATCCCACCGACGTCTGGTTGCCGCTGGCCACCCACGCCGAGCTCTTCGGCATCCACACCCTGCAAAGGCGCACCGCGCGCTGGATCTTCGGCATCGGACGCCTCAAGCCCGGTGCCTCCATGGACGAGGCGCGCCAGGACCTGGCCCGCGTAGCGCAGCGGCTGGAGCAGGAATTCCCCGACAGCAACAAGGACTTCGGCGTCACGGTGGTGCCTCTGCGCCGATATTTTTTCGGCCTCTATAACGACTTGCTCACGCCGGTGAGAGCGCTCATGGCGGCCTCGCTGCTGGTTTTGCTGGTGGCCCTTTTCAACGTGCTTCATCTGGTCATGCTGCGGATCTCCCAGCAGGAATCGGAGCTGGCCTTGCGACTGGCCCTGGGTGCGGGCTTGAAACAGCTCTTCAGCCGCTCGCTGATCGAACTGGTGCTGCTCATGCTGGCGGGAGTAGCGGCGGGATTGCTGCTGGCGGTGCTGTGCGTCCGATTGCTGGCCTCCATCAGTCCCATCGAGTTCCCGGGCTTTGTCGACCTGCAGCCTTCGATGCGGGTCTTCTCGGGGGCGGCTTTGGCCGGCCTGGGAGCTGCCTTGGTGCTGGCGCTGACCTCGGTGCTGCTCTACCGCAGCAAAGATCTGAGCACCCGCCTGCTGTCAGGAAGCCGCGGGGGAGCGCCCTCTTATCGCCAGATCCTGCAAAAAGGCCTGGTGGTCAGCGAGATCGCTCTCACCGGGGTCTTGCTGATCGGCATGGGTCTGATGGGAAGGAGCCTGCTGCTTCTCAATTCTTCGCCGCTGGGCTTCCAGCCGCAAGACGTCATGACGCTGCGGGTTGAACTGAGAGGCTCTGATTACTCGGAGCCTTCCCAGCGGGCCAACTTCGCCAGGGAGCTGCAGCGCCGGACTCAGGCGCAAGCCGACGTCCGCTCGGCTTGGATCTGGTCGGCCTCCATGCCGGGGTACGCCTATCGGACCATCGACCTCTACGACGAAGCGCAGGCCGAGGCCGAGGAGCGCGAATTGGTTCGCGGCTTTCAGCATCACGTCTGGCCATCGGCTCTTCAACAAATGGGCATCCCCCTGCTGCGGGGCCGCTATCTGACCCCGCAGGACCGCCAGGACAGCCTGACGGTGGCGCTGGTCAGCCAATCGATGGCCGAGGACGCATGGCCTGGCCAGAGTCCGCTGGGGAAGCGGTTCAAGTGGCGCACCCGCTCAGAAATCGACTGGGTTACGGTGGTGGGCGTGGTAGGCGACGCCAAGATGAGGGGACGCCTCGATTCCAGCAATACCCGCGAGGTCTATTTTCCCTACCTGCAGACGCTTCCGCCCGAGGTGATCCTGATGGCCCACAGCCAGGCCGAGGCGGGCACCCTCTTGCCCCGGCTGCGCCAGGTTGTGCGCGACCTGGACGGCGATCTGCCGGTTTTCGAGCCTGTCCTCCTGTCGGACTTCATCGACCGCGAGCAGCGTACGCTGCGGGCCGCCGTGGTGCTCTTCGGGCTCTTCGCGGCCTTGGCCGCCGTGCTGGCCGCCATCGGGGTATTCGCCATCCTCTCCTACTGGACCAGCCTGCGCAGGCGCGAGATCGGCATCCGCCTGGCTTTGGGAGCCCATCCGCGTGAGTTGGTCCTGTGGGTTACCGCCAAAGGGGTGCGCTTGAGCCTGCTGGGCGCCCTCCTGGGCCTGGCCGGGGCCATGGCCGCCGCCCGTTGGCTTGAGAACATGGTCTTCGGGATCACAGCCCGCGACCCCCTCTCCTACCTGGTCGCGCTGGGCTTTTTGTGCCTCCTGGCCGGGCTGGCCTGCTGGCTGGCCGCCCGCCGAGCCCACAGCGTGGAACCCGCCGCAACACTCAAAGTGTAGCGAGCGACCTCATACCGCCGAGGGCAACTGAGCCTTCACCGCGGTCGCTGAAACTTGACCCGTGTGTCAACTTGTTGGCCACCTAGTGGCCCTAGCCGTGGCGGATGCGGGACGATGGGGGATAGGCTAGTATGACGTCCATGAGAAATCCCCGACTGTGGACGGCGCTCTTGTGGGTCCTGCTGGCGGTTTCCTGCTCATCGCAGCGGGCGCCGGAAGCGGACTTGATCTTGCACAACGGCGACTTTTGGACGGCCGACGATTCCAAGCCGCGGGCCCGGGCCGTGGCCATGCTGGACGGGCGCATCGTGGCGGTGGGGTCGGATGATGAGGTGATGGCTCATCGGGGCGACTCGACCCAGGTCGTCGACCTGGAGGGGGCCTTCGCCCTGCCGGCCTTCAACGACAACCACGTCCACTTCGCCTCGGCGGCGCGCTTCCAGGAATTCAACATCATGCGCACCTCGACCCAGGACGAGTTCGTCGAGAGGGTCGAGGAGGTGGTCTCCACCCTCGATCCCGACGAATGGATGATGGGCGGATACTGGGGGGCTTACGATCAATGGGCCGAGGGCAGCGCCGGGGGGAGTTCTCGTGAACCCTTCGCGCCCGACATGCGGCTGGTCGATGACATCAGCGCCCGCCACCCCATCTTCATCCGCAAGTTCGACAACAGCCAGTTCGCCGCCAACCGCAAGGCGCTGGAGATGGCCGGCCTCGATCCCGACCGTCCTCGGGCCGAGGGGGTGGAGTTTCTGCGCGACGCCCAAGGCTACACGGGAGTCTTCGAAGGCGAGGGAGCGGCGCGGCTCTTCCGAGACAAGATCCCCGCCGAGTTCAGCCGCAAGCGCCGCATCGCCCAGACCAAGAACGCCTTCCGCCAAATCGTCCGCCACGGGGTCAGCAACGTTTCCGACATGAGCGACGAGATCCAGCTCGAGATCTACCGCGAGTTGCGGGAAGCCGGTCAACTCGACGTGCGCATCCACTTCCGCTATCCGCTGGACGAATGGAAGAAGCTGGCCGACCAGGGCATTGAAATCGGCTCGGGCGACGAATGGATCCGCCTCGGATCGCTGAAAGGGCACATCGACGGCATCATGGGCACTTCCACGGCCCGTTTCTTCGAGCCTTACACCCACGACCCGGACAGCCGCGGACGCTGGCGCCGCCTGATGGTGGACGACCAGGGCAACTTCGTGGAAGGCAAGTTCCTGCAATACATGCTGGACGCCGACAAGGCCAACCTTCAACTCACCGTCCATGCCATCGGCGACGAAGCCAACCACCTGCTGCTCGACTACCTGGAGGAACTGCGCCGCCAGAACGGCCAGAAGGACCGCCGCTTCCGCCTGGTCCACGCCCAGGTCATCGCGCCGGACGACTTCCCTCGGTTAGGCGAACTGGGCGTGGTGGCCGAAGTCCAGCCCTTTCATCTCAGCGACGACATGCGCTGGATGGAGGAACGCATCGGACATGAACGCAGCAAAGGCGCCTACGCCTTCAAGACGATCCAGGAAAACGGCGGGCTGCTTTGCTTCGGCACCGATTGGCCGGGCACCTCGGCGGCTGAATATCCCATCGATCCTATGCTGGGCCTCTACGCCGCCGTCACCCGCCAGACCATCACCGGGCAGCCGCCGGGCGGATGGTTCCCCGAGGAGCGGATCTCGATGGAGGAGGCTCTCAAGGCCTACACCTACAACACCGCCTACGCCAACTTCGAAGAGGACGTGAAGGGTTCGCTGACGCCCGGAAAGGTGGCCGACATCGCCGTCCTCTCTCTGGATCTGCTGGAGATCGACCCCTCCAGGATCCTCGACACTGAAGTCCTCTACACCGTCATCGGAGGAAGGTTCGCCTACCGGCGCGACTGACACCCGCTCAAGACGCCTTGGCCTGCGGGCGCCGGTCGCGGGCTGGAAAGATCTTTTTCAGTTGCGCCTGGCGATACTCGAAGATGCTCTCCACGTCCCGGCGCACCAGCAGCTTGTCGACGATCCAGCCTCCCCAGAGGGCGTAGCGCACCCGGTCGCGGCAAACAGTGCCTCCATCTTTCTCCTCGAAGGTGTGCTCGTGGATCCACTGGCGGTAGGGTCCCCTGAGCTGCTCGTCCGTGAAGCGATGAGGAGGCTCCCAGGCAGTGATCTCGCTGCGCCAGCGCATGGGGATCTTGCGCACGCGCAGCTTGTAGTCGATCACCGTTCCCTCCCCCATCTTGATGGGAGTGGGCGTAAGAATTTCAAAATTCATGGTATCGGGAGTCAAGCGATGCAGATTGGCGGCGTCGGCGAAGAAGGGGAAGATCTCCTCGGGCTGGTAGGGCAGCCAGAGCTCTTTCTCGATTTTGAATTCTCTCATGCTTTCCTTTCCACTCGAGGACCCGTAGCAGCAGACGCGCTCTCGCGGAAAGGGTTTCGAACCCGCTTACGCAGATGAAGATTTGCCAAAGCGCGGCTTGCGTTAGAATAGAGCCGTTTTGAAGACGACACTGGAAGCACATCAGCAATGGACGCTGGAAGAGGCCCGCAAAGTCTACCGCATCGAGGACTGGGGGGCCGGCTTCTTCAGCATCAACGAGGCCGGCAACGTACAGGTAGACCCCCACCAGGACGGCCGCAAGATCGACCTCAAGGAACTGGTCGACGAGATCCAGCGCAAGGGCATGGCGCTGCCTGTGATGCTGCGTTTCTCCAACATCCTGCAAAAGCGCATCGAGGACATCCATCAGGCCTTCAGCCAGTCGTCCCAAGAATACGGCTACCAGGGACGCTATTTCACCGTCTACCCCATCAAGGTCAACCAGCAGCGTCAGGTGGTGCAGGAAATCGTCCGCTTCGGACGCTCTTTCGACATGGGCCTGGAGGCCGGTTCCAAGCCCGAACTGCATGCCGTCCTGGCCATGCAGGACAATCCCGACGGGCTGATCATCTGCAACGGCTACAAAGACGAAGCCTACATCCGCATGGCCCTGATCGGGCAAAAGCTGGACCGGCGCATCTTCATCGTGGTGGAAAAGCCCAGCGAACTGGAGACCATCTTGCGCTTGTCCTCAGACCTCGACATCCACCCTCAAATCGGGCTTCGGGTCAAGCTTTCCTCCTGCGGCAGCGGAATGTGGCAGTCCTCGGGAGGCGAACTCTCCAAGTTCGGCCTGACCGTGACCGAGATCCTGGACGCAGTCGAGCTGGCCGGCTCCAGAGGCATGCTGGACAGCATCAAGCTGCTTCACTTCCACCTGGGAAGCCAGATCACAGACATTTCCTCCATTGCCGAGAGCCTCAAGGAAGTTTCACGCTTTTACTCCGAACTGCATAAGGCGGGTTGTGAGATCGAGTTCGTGGACGTGGGCGGCGGTCTGGGAGTCGACTACGACGGATCGCGCTCCAGCGCCCCTTCTTCGGTCAACTACACCATCAAAGACTACGCCGATACCATCGTCTCGGCCCTGAGCGAGATCTGCCGCGAGCAGGATCTGCCTCATCCCAACATCGTCTCCGAGTCGGGACGGGCCTTGACGGCCCATCATTCCCTGCTCGTCATGGACGTGCTGGAAGCCACCTCGCCGCCCCTCTGGAAGCAGCAACCGCAGCTTTCACAGCGCGAAGACCCGGCTCTCTTCACCCTGCGGCGCATCCTGGGGGAACTGAGCGTCCACAATGCGCTGGAAAGCTGGCGCGAGGCCGTTCGGGTCAAGGAAGAGGTGCTGGAGCACTTCAAGAGCGGGCGCACGGGACTCTCGGAAAGGGCCAAGTGCGAACAGCTATTCTGGACCATCGCCCGGCGCGTCTACAGCCTGCTTCCCGATATCGAGGGCGGCGAAGAGGTGGCCGACTTGAAGGAGCGTCTTTCCGACAAGTACTTCTGCAACTTCTCGCTCTTTCAATCGCTGCCCGATTCCTGGGCCATCAATCAGATCTTTCCCTTGATGCCTATCCATCGCCTGAATGAGTGTCCCGACCGGGAGGCGACCCTGCAGGACATCACCTGCGATTCCGACGGCAAGGTCGAGCGCTTTATCGGCGATCCCGCCTGGCTGGGCGAACAGCTCGGCACCCCGACTCTGCCCGTGCACAGCTTTCCACCCGACGACCCTTACCTGATCGGAGTTTTCCTGATCGGAGCCTACCAGGAGATCCTGGGCGACCTGCACAACCTCTTCGGCGACACCAACGCCGTCCACGTCTCCCTCAACCAGGACGGCACTTACAGCTTCGAGGAATTCATCCACGGCGAGAACGTGCAGGAAGTGCTCGATTACGTGCAGTTCGAGGCCGCCGACCTGCTGGAGCGCATTTCCAAACTGCTGGGCATCGGCCTGGGCAAGGGCCTCATCGAGCCCGCCGAGGCGGAAGAAATGATGACCCTCTACCGGAAGGGATTGAGCGGCTATACCTACCTTGTAGGTGAAGAGGTCGAGTAGACCGGGCGCTCCTACCGCCAAAAGTTGCAATCCGGGCTGTTTTTGACAGCGCTCCCTGGTAGACTTCCGTTCGGAGGCAACGTGGAGGATTCGTCGCAGATACGATTCGGCTTTCGCTTCAAGAAGTTCTTGGCCGCGCTGCAGTACGTGGCCAGCCGCCGGGAATTGAGCACGCTCGAGGTGAGCAAGGTGCTCTTTTACGCCGACAAGCACCACCTGACCCGCTACGGACGTCCTGTTACCGGCGATGCCTACGTGGCCATGCTCAACGGTCCCGTGCCTTCTTCGGCTTACGATTGGCTCAAGAACGCGGCCAAGGCCTCGCGGCAGGGCCTGCGCATGGCCGGGGACGCCAACCTGCACCGCCTCTTGCAGGCCGTCGAGGTGCGTCCGGAAAGGACCTACGCTTTCTTCTCGGCCGCCCGCTTCGAGATGGAAGACTGGCTCTCCGACTCCGACCGCGAAGCTCTGGAGCGGGGGCTCAAGGAGTGCCAAGGGCTGAGCGTGGGCCAACTCATCGACAAGAGCCACAAGGAGGAGGCCTGGAAAAAAGCCGACCAGAACGGGCGAATGGACCTTCGCCTGCTCTTCGACCTCGACGACCCCGAGCAGCGCAACTTGCTGGAATTGCTATGTGAAGACCAAGAAGCGGAGGATTATCTCGATGGGATTACGGATGCGTGACCTTCAGTCTGAACTGCTGCGTACGCCGCAGGCTCTCAGGAGCGGCTCGGTGTGGCGTCTGCCGGAAGCCGTCAAGAAAGGCGCTTCTGTTTACAAGTACTGTATCCACCTGGGAATCTTCCAAGGGTATTGCCTTTATCTCCTCACCACCTCCCGCGGCGACAAGATACCGGCGGTTCTGCGCCATGAATGCCTGTGCATCAAGGCCCGTTCCTACCCCTTCTGGCCCCGCGATACCTGGATCGACTGCCGCGAGATCCGTCATCGCCGCCAACATGTCTTCCGGCGCCTGGTCGTCAAAGACCCGCGCAGCCGCTATTGCGGCCTCCTCACCGCCAAGCACCTGGCCGCCATCCGCAGCATCCTGGCCTCTTCGCGCTTCCTGCCCCGGCTGGAGCGGCGCATCGTCTTGCACTGCCTGGATCGTTGACCGTTGCCGAAGCGAGGGCCGAGAGTCTAAGATGAGGGCATGATCTACGTCGGCACGTCAGGGTTTGCCTACAAGGAATGGAAGGGCAGCTTTTATCCCGATGATCTGCCCCAGAAGGATTTCTTGCGCTACTACAGCCAACAGCTTACCACCACCGAGATCAACGCCACTTTCTACCGCTCTCCCTCCGCAAAGACCGTGGCCCAATGGAAGGAGCAGGTTCCCGATTCCTTCCGCTTCACCCTCAAGATGAACCGCCGGGTCACCCACAACAAGCGCCTTCAGGACGTAGAAGAAAACCTGCAATGGTTCCTCAAGGGAGCCGCCCCGCTGAAGGAGCAGTTGGGCTGCGTGCTGGTGCAGCTTCCTCCCTGGTTCAAGCGCGACGTGGACAGGCTGCGAGAGTTCATCGAGGTCGCTCCCAGCCAGTGGCGGATGGCCTTCGAGTTCCGTCACGAGACCTGGTACTGCGACGAGACCTACCAGGCATTGAGAGACGCCAACCAAACCCTGGCCGTAGTGGAAACCGACGACCAGGAGGCGGTGAGAGAGCTGACGGGCCCCATGGTCTACGTCAGGCTGAGGAGCAGCCAATACGCCCCCGGCCAGATGGAAGATTGGGCCGAGTGGCTGGGCGGACTCGACCGCGACGCTTTCGTCTACTTCAAGCACGAAGGCCAAGCTCCCGTGCTGGCGCACAAGCTTCTGCAAATGGTGTGAGCGTCCCTAGTCGCCCGGCCAGGGGAAGGACTCGTCGTAGAGGACTTCTTCGCCCAGAAAAGCGGTCAGCAGGCGGGCGGCCAGGTGAGCCGTCCGTCCGTGCTCGTCGAGGGTGGGATTGACCTCGACCAGATCGAACGAGCATACCCGTATTCCCACCTGGGGCAGCCAGTCGCGCAGCAGTTTGAGCACCAGATCAGCCTCGCGGAAGCTCATGCCGCCGGGGACGCGGGTCCCGGTTCCCGGCACCAGGACCGCCTCCAGGCAATCGATGTCGAAGGAAATATGCAGCTCTTCGATGCCTTGCGCCAGCATGTGCTTGACGGCCCGGTGCACGCACTCGGTGACGCCGTGGAACTCGAGCTGGCGCGAGGAGATGCAGCAGACCTTGTCGCGGTGGAGCCATTCCCGCTCCTCCCGGTCGATGTCCCGCACCCCCAGGCAGACCACGTTCTGAGGGGAGACGAAATTCTGCTTCTCGTAGAGCTCCAGAAGCTTGGTCTCGCCGTACCCGCAGGCCACAGCCACCGACATGCCGTGGATGTGCCCGCTGAAGGTGGTGCCGTTGCGGTTGCTCTTCTCGGCGGGTCCGGGACGGTGCCAACGGTCGTATTCGTCCTCGCCGAAGCGTTCGCCCAGATAGCCGGTGTGGTAGTCGGAGTGGGAATCGATCCAGAGCAGGCCGAGTTTCTTGTCGGGACGCGCCTTGCGCACTCCGGCGATGGTGCCGATGGCTACCGAATGATCGCCTCCCAGCACCAGAGGCAGGATCGGGTCCTGGGGATTCTCGCTTAGCACCTCGGCCACTTTCTCGCGCAGGCGGCGGCAGATCTCGCGCACGGCCGGCAAGTGCTGGATGGTCTCATATTCCCCCGTATCCTGGGCATCGCCCGGCGCCGCCGGCTCGATCTCCTCCGACTTCTCGTCCAGCCAGTAGCGGAAGGGCACCCGAGTCGACTTGGAGGTGGCGTCGAGCTGGAAATCGGCGATGCGGTCGCGCGTCAGGCGCTCCACCGAATGGGGACCCAACTCCAGTCCGGGAAAGTTATTGGCGCCCCTCCCCACGGGGACTCGGATGATGCGGGCTCTTTGGGACTCTGACATAAAGCGGTCCTTTTCTTAGGGTTGCTGAGGCCTTTCGTCCTCTTCTTGAGAGGGCTCGGCCGACGGCTGAGGGACTCCATTCTCGGGATTGGCCTGACGGTAAGCCGACATCGCCTGCCGAAGCATGGCGGTCGCTTCCTCGACTCCCGCCAGCCCTTCGGAAACCATGGTGGCGGGCCCTTTGTAGTTGGCGAACCAGGTTTCTACGACCTGTCCCGTCCCGGGAAAATCTCTCTCCAGCTCCGGCAAATCACCCACCTCGCCCAGGGGTGTGCCCGGCAGCACGGCCAGCAGTTTGTCGTCGCGCTCTCCACCGTCCAGCAGCCGCAGCACTCCGATGAGGCGGACGGCCACGACCGTGCCGCGGTTGAGAGCCGGCGACAACACGACCACATCGAGCGGATCGCCGTCTCCGCCGGATTGGGCCGGAAGCAGCGTCTGCGGAACCATGCCGTAGTTGGCGGGATAGGGAAGGTAGTGGACGATGCGATAACCTTCTCCCTGGCGCTCCCAGTGGAGGTTGCCGCTGTTTTTTTCGACCTCCCACTTGGCCGAAGTCCCCGCCGGAATCTCGATCACGGCGTTGACCGTGCCGTCGGGATTGAGTGCCGGATAGCCGTGCAGAAAATGGCGCTCTCCTTCCACCACGTCGGGGCCGCCTTGCAGGCTCACCGGCTCCTGAGGCGCGCAAGCCAGCAGCGTCGCCATCAACGCCGGCAAGACCCCCCTCCAGGGACCTGTCGACTGACCGGATCTGGCTGGAGATGAAAAGTGTGACCTCATACGGCCTGGAAAAGTCTAAACGATCCGCCGCCCGCTTGGAAGAGGACAGAGAGATTACAGAGAGAGCAGCTCTGAGGCACAATGACTGCAATGAACCGTCCCGACGGGCAGAGGGCGCTGGACATTTATGGCGAGGCCGCCGCGGCCCTGGGCATCGAGCTGCGCCTGCTGGACCAGGACTCGAAGATCCTGGGTGAATTGATTCGGGGCCATCAGCGGCGCTACATCCTGGCCGGGCACATCCCTCTCAACGAATCGCTGTCGACGCGGCTGGCCGACGACAAGTTTTACAGCGGACTGCTGCTCGGGCGCCACGGGATCTCCGTGCCTAAAAACGTGCGCTGCCTGCGTCCCGGACACTTCACGAGCCATCGCTTCGGGTTGCAGGAAGGCTGGCGTCACGCAATCGGCTTCGCCCGCCATGAAGGCTATCCGGTAGTCGTCAAGCCCAACACGCTGTGCGGAGGTCAGTTGGTTTCAGTGGCGGAGGACGAAGAGCAAATCCGCCAAGCGCTGCGAGAGATCTGGCACTACGACGGCCTGGCGCTGGTCCAGCAGCGCGTGCCGGGGGTGGACATCCGGCTCGACTTCCTGGATGACGAGTTCCTCATCGGCTACAGCCGATTGCCGCTGGTCGTACAGGGTGACGGACGCTCCACCATCCGCCGCCTGGCCGAGCGGAAAGACCGCCGCTACGCCTCCGACCTCATCTGGAAGGAAGCCCCCAACTTTCCCGATTGGAAACGCCAGGTCCTGTCGCGGGGATGGGACGAGCAAACCGTTCTGCCCCGCGGGCAGAGCCTGCGATTGGGAGGCGACATCCTCAACCTGCGCCGTTTCGCCCTGGGCGGCATCATCACCGATCCCTCCCGGCCCTGGATCGAAATCGGGCGCCGCATCGCCGGCATTCTCAACCTGCGCCACCTGGGGATCGACTTCCGCGTCCCCTCTCTGCAAGCCGAACCGGAAGAGGCTGTGGTGGTCGACGTCAATCCCCGTCCCGGCCTCACCCAGATCTACCGCCTCGGCCACCGCCGGGAAGTGCTGGAGGCCGGCAAACGCGTCCTCACCGCCGTCTTCGGGTGAGAGGCCCGGAGGGCTGAAGGGTACCGCGAGGACGAAGCATGTCGGCTTTGCTAGACTTCCGCCATGAACGGACAATGCTGGGCTCGCTTTTTCTGTCGTGTGATGCTGGGCATCATCTTTCTCATGGCTGGGTGGTTCAAGTGTTTCACCATGGGCCCGATGGGGCATGCCGAGCGCCTCTTCACGGGACCCTACGCCGATAGCTGGATTCCTCATTTTCTCCTGCTGGCCACCGGAGCGGCCATTCCCGTGGTGGAACTGCTGGCCGGACTCATGCTGGTGATCGGATTCCGCACCCGCGAGGCTCTTATCGCCCTGGGAATGATCCTGCTGCTGGTCACTTACGGACACCTGCTCAAGGAACCGCTCTTTTCCATCATCGACCACATCTTTCCCAGAACGGTGCTGATGGTGGCGGTCTTCCTCATTCCGGCCGAAGCGGACCGCTGGTCGCTCGACTATTGGCTGGCAAGCCGGGTCAGCAGCACTTGAAGACCGTGCCAGACTCTCCCCGCAGGATGGCGGCCGCCTCGGTCAAGGCGCCGATTCCGGCCATCCGTCCAGGACGGCCTCCGTTCTGGACGAAGCGGCAGGCGGCTTCCACCTTGGGACCCATGGAGCCGGAGGCGAATTGGGACGGGTCGATCTGCTGGGGGGTGACGCGGCGGATGGCCTGCTGATCGTCCTGGCCCCAGTTGCGGTAGACGGCGTCCACATCGGTGAGCATGAGCAGGGCGTCGGCCTCCAGGTCGGCCGCCAACAGGGCCGAGGCCCGGTCCTTGTCCACCACCGCCTCCACACCACGAATCGCTCCGCTTTCGTCGATGGCCACGGGGATTCCTCCTCCTCCCGCGCACACCACCAGCACTCCGTGCTCCACCAGCAAGCGAATGGTGGGCAGTTCCACGATTCTGAGGGGAGCGGGCGAGGGCACGACGCGGCGGTACTTCTGACCGTCCTTCTTGAGCGTCCATCCGCGGTTCTTGCGCAGGCGCTCGGCTTCCTCTTCCTCATAGAGGGGCCCCACGAACTTGGACGGGTCCCGGAAAGCGGGGTCATGGGCGTCCACCACCGTCTGGGTCAGCAGGGTGGCGATCTGGCGGTCGGGCAGGTCGTTGTCGAGTTCCTGCTCGATGAGATAGCCGATCATGCCTTCGCTTTCCGCACCCAGTACATCCAGCGGATAGGGCTCGACCTCGCCGTAGGCGATGGACTGCAAGGCCAGCAGCCCCACCTGGGGACCGTTGCCGTGGGTCACCACCACCTCATGTCGGCGGGCGATCTCGGCCACGGCCTCGGCCGCCAGACTGACGTTCTGCTTCTGCAGGTGGGCTTCCGCCTGCTGGTCGCGGCGCAGCAGGGCATTGCCTCCCAAAGCGATTACCACTCGCATCAGCGGGCGCCTCCCCGGCCCTCGAGACGCTGCTCCACCAATCCGTAAATGATGGACATGGCCGTGTGCAGCCGGTTCTCGGCCTGATCGAATACCACCGAGCGGGGACCGTCCACCACCTCGGCGCTGACCTCCTCTCCCCGATGATCGGGCAGGCAGTGCATGAAGATGGCGTCCGGCTTGGCCCCGGAAAAGAGCTCTTCGTTGACCTGGTAGGGCCCCAGCGCCTGGAGGCGCGCCTGGCGCTCTTCTTCGGGGTCGCCCATCGACAGCCATACGTCCGTGTAGAGGGCGTCGGCTCCTCCTGCCGCCTCCTTGGGGTCTTCGGTCACCATCAGAGTGCAGCCGCTTTCTTCGGCAAGTTCCTGGATGCGCTCCACCTCCCCCTCATCGATGCCGTAGCCCGGCGGACTGGCGATGGCGATATCGCATCCGCTTATCGCGCAGGCTTCCATGAGGCTGCCGGCGACATTGTTGCCGTCGCCCAGGTAGGCCAGCTTGAGCCGGTCGAGATCTCCTTTCTTCTCGCGCAGCGTCATCAGATCGGCCACGCTCTGACAGGGGTGGTGCCTGTCGGTCAGCGCATTGACGACCGGAATGGAGGCCCATCGGGCAAAGGTGTGAACCTCCTCATCGCTGAAGGTGCGGATGATGAAGGCCCGCGAGAAACGGCTGATGACGCGGGCCGTGTCTTCGATGGTCTCCCCGCGTCCTAATTGCAGGTCGTTGGGACCCATCATGATGGGAACGCCTCCCAAGCGCACGACCGCCGTTTCCATTGAGATGCGGGTGCGCGTTGAGGGCTTGTTGAAATAGAGCGAGACCGACTCGTTCTGCAGTTCGGTTCGGTGCTGATAGGGCTGCGACTTGAAACGGTCGGCCATGTCGAGCAGCAGGCGCAGGTCTCGCCGGGTCAAATCGGCGGTTTTGAGAAAATCCTTCATAGCCGTTGATCTAGCAATCGCCGTTCCAGCCGCCGTCGCTGCCAACTCGCCTGCGACTGGGTCTAATGCCCCAGGTAGAAGTCCGGCAGCGGCTCAAAAGACCCCCTCCCCGTTTGTTTACAAAATTTTCAACCGGCATTAGAATTGCCTTCAGCCAGTGGTAGGAGATTAGGAAAATGAAGCCCAAGAAAACCATCATCATCGGCGCCGCAGGGCGCGACTTCCACAACTTCAATACCGTTTACCGCGATGACCCCAGCCACGAAGTCGTGGCCTTCACGGCCACCCAGATTCCCGATATCGACGAACGCAAGTATCCTGCTTCACTGGCCGGACCGCTCTATCCCGACGGCATCCCCATCCATCCTATGGAAGAGCTGGAGGCCCTGATCGAGCGCATGCGGATCGACGTCTGCGTCTTCTCTTACAGCGACATTCACTACGTCGATCTGATGCAGGTCTGCAACCGAGTGGCCTGTGCCGGGGCCGATTTCCAGATCCTGGCTCCACGGCGCGGATTCCTCAAGAGCAGCAAACCGGTTATCAGCGTGGTGGCTGTGCGCACCGGGTGCGGCAAGAGCCAGACCACGCGGCGGCTGGTGCAGATCCTCAAGGA
Source organism: Acidobacteriota bacterium (assembly GCA_035471785.1). Taxonomy (NCBI): domain Bacteria; kingdom Pseudomonadati; phylum Acidobacteriota; species Acidobacteriota bacterium. The sequence goes on along the minus strand of DATIPQ010000107.1, from coordinate 32,851 downwards.
CGACATCGGCGTGGAGAGGGTCGTGGCCATCCGTCATCCCATGCCCTACGGAAACCTGGCAGCCCAGGCCGTGCAGCGCTACTCCACCCTGGAGGACCTGAGGAAATTCGAGTGCACCATCGAGGAGATGGAGGAATACGAACCCCACATCGCGGCCGGCAACGTCGTTTACGCCGGCGTCGATTACGAGGCCATTTTGCGCCAAGCCGAGCAGGAAGCCGACCTGATCCTGTGGGACGGAGGCAACAACGACCCCAGCTTCTATGATTCCGACCTGACGGTGACGGTAGCCGATCCGCTGCGCGCCGGACACGAGCTGCTCTACTGGGCCGGCGAGACCAACCTCACGCTGGCCGATGCCGTGGTCATCAACAAATGCGACAGCGCCCAGGCTCAAGACATCGAAACGGTCAAGCGCAATATTCGTTCCCGCAACCCGCAGGCCACCATCATTACCGCCGACAGCCGCCTGAGCCTGGAAGACCCGGAGCAGGTGGAAGGAAAACGCGTACTGGTCATCGAGGACGGTCCTACGCTGACCCATGGCGAGATGAACATCGGCGCCGGAGTGGTGGCGGCTCGCCGCCATCATGCCGCCGAGATCGTCGATCCCCGTCCTTTCGCTCAAGGCAGCATCGCCGAGGCCTTCCGCAAATATCCCAGGCTGGGCGACGTGGTGCCGGCCCTGGGTTACTATGACCGGCAACTGCGCGAATTGGAGAAGACCATCGCCTTGGCCGACTGCGACGTCGTGGTGATTGGCACGCCCATCGACTTGCGCCGGGTGATCCGCATCGACAAGCCCGCCCTCCGCGTGCGTTACGACTTGGCCGAGCACGAACCTTCCCTGCTCAGGGAGATGGTGGCCAAGGTCGCGCGGGGAGCCGAAATCAGCCTCGGCACTTAGCCCCACCCAGGCCCCTGGCAAGTCCGCGGACAAGAGAAAGCCGGAACTTTCGGTTGTGGGATGCGTATTGGACAGAGAATACAAACCCCATCTCATGGGTCGAGGGACGTTCTACCTAGATGACGGAGGAGGATCTGAGAATGCATTGGACCAAGAAACTGCTGGGCGTCGCCCTGAGTGTCACGCTGGTGGCGGGACTACTGATGGCGCATCCCCACATGAGCAAGACCGTAAGCACCAAAGTCAACGGAGTGGACGTGAAGCTGTCGTTCTTCACCGCCCCCGCCAATGATGCCCACTTGGAGGGAATCGAGGACGGCACCTTCAACAAGGCTTTTGCCTCCATCAATTTCGCAGGCGATCTGACCGTGGGCGGCCACACTTTCGCCGCCGGCGACTACCACGTGGGCGCCATCAAGGACGGCGACGACTGGGTCATGGCCCTGCACGAAGGACGCCTGGGCTTCCAGGACGCTCCTGACGCATCCAAGGTCACCAAGCTGGACTCCAACTTCCAGAAGCTCCCTATCCGCGAAGCGCACATCAACTTCGACATCGTGCCTGGAGACGGAGACATGGAAGGCCGCGCGGTTCTGACCTGGACTTTTGGAAACCTGCACTTGGCCGGAGCCATTTCCGACAAGGCCGCCGAGTAACCGCTTTCTGTTGAAAGCTGCAAGCGCCCGCCGCGGATTCCGCGGCGGGCTTTTTTTTGCCCCAGAGCGTTACTCGCGCAGGTCTTTGAAGCGTCGGGCCTTGAGGTCGAAGCGGGGGAGAGAGCCGAAAGGCACCGGAGTGACCGTGGCCCGCAAGCCCAAGGCGTTGCGCAGGTTCTTGGAGAGCTGGGAGGCGACGTCTTCTTCGTCGGCGGAGTCATCAACCTCGATGCGGACCTCCATCTCGTCAAGGCTCTCCCGGCGGGTGACTTCAACCGAGAATTCCCCGATGGCGCCAATGCGCCGCACGATGTTTTCCACCGAAGAGGGATAGATGTTGATGCCTCGTACCAGCAGCACGTCGTCGACGCGTCCGATGATGCCGCCTTCAAGCCGCTGAAAGGTGCGTCCGCAAGGGGAAGGCTGGGAGGCCAGCCGCACCCGGTCGCCGGTGCGGTAACGCAGCACGGGCATTCCGAAGCGCCCCAAATTGGTCAGCACCAACTCCCCATCACTGACGGGCTTGTCGGAATCGGGATCAAGGACCTCGGCCACGAATTCTCGCTCGTTGACGAAGAGGCCGTTCTGAAGCTTCCCCTCGTAGCCCCAGGCTCCCACTTCGGTGGCTCCGGCGTGATCATAGCAGCGGGCCCCCCAGGCCTCTTCGATGCGGGCCCTGGTGGCGGGCAGGCCGGCCCCCGGTTCTCCCGCCTGAATGGTGACACGGATCGAGGAAGAGGGCAGGTCGACCTGTTCCTCGGCGGCCACTTCGGCCAAATGGAGGGCGTAGGTGGGCGTGCACACCAGCACGGTGGCGCGATGGGTGAGCAGCGCCTGCAGCCGCTGGATGGAAGACATGCCGCCCCCCGGAATGGCCAGGGCGTTGAGGTGGCGGGCGCCCTCATGAGCGCTCCAGAACCCGATAAAGGGGCCGAAAGAGAAGGCGAAGAAAATGCGGTCCCGCCGATTCACCCCAGCCGCCTGGTAGACCCGCTGCCAGCAGCGCGCCCACCACTGCCAGCTCTCTTCGGTGTCCAGCCAGCGCAGGGGCTCGCCTTTGGTTCCTGAGGTCTGGTGAACCCGCACGTAGCGGCTCAGCGGATAGGTCAGGTTGGTGCCGTAGGGCGGGTGCTCCTCCTGGTCCGAGGACAGTTCCGACTTGCGGGTGAAGGGCAGGCGGCGATAGTCGTCCCAGGACGACAACTGGCGGGCATCCTCCACTCCGGCTTCTTTCAGTTTGGCCCGGTAGAAGGCGTTGGTGTCGAGAAGCTGAGCCACCCCGGCTTGCAGCATTCGCCACTGACGCTGGGCGATCTCCTCGCGGCTCAGGCCTTCCTCGGCAAGCGGGGCACCGGCGGGCGGCGATTCGAGTTGATCAGGCTTGTGGGGCGGGTTGCGCTTGGGCTTCATATCATTTGCGCCTTCCGTGTTCGAGGGCCGGCATGAGCTCAATGATGATCGGGGAGATCGAGAACACGTGGAAACTTCTCATTGATGGCCATGATGGGCCGTCCGCCGCAGAGTATGCGGTAGGTTCGGCTGACCAACCCGATGGAAGCCAGGGGACGTATGGCCTCGGGCAGCACGTCGGAATACTCGCGGTACTTCCAGAGGATCTCGCGATAGGTTTCCATGCGGGTTTTGCGCATGATGCGTCCCAGCCCCTCCTCGGGGTGCGACAGCTTCTCGCGGGCTTCCGGCGAGAGCCGCTCGGGCAGGATCAGCGAAGAGCCGTATCCGTAAATGCGTCGGCTCTCCCGGCCCCACAGAAGCACCTGGCGGGTGGTGACCTGGCTGCCTGCCTTGGCTTTCAGGATATCGACGTCTTCGGGCAGCTGCAGGCGTCCCTGCCCCAGCTTGAGGACTTCCACCTTTTCCTGGGTATAGGCCTCGATGAAGCGGGTCACCGTTCCGTCGATTTCCATCAGCACCCTGAGAAAGGGGCTGAGGGTGCGGGGATTGATGCGGGCGTCCTCGGGAGGAGGGCGGAACTGGGCGTAAATCTCCTCGCTGGAGGGCTCGAAGCCGTGGAACTGGGAACGCTTGAAGTTGGGCATCCTGGAGCTTGAGCCGGCCGAGGTCACGATTCTTCACACGAAAGCCGGCTCCGAAAGATCCCTTTCCTGCTGCGGTCATTGGCCCGGAGCCACGTCGGCCGAGCGTCCTGGCTGGACGATCTCGCGCCCCTCCTCATCCTTGGCTTTCCGAACAATGGCGCGGACGTCGGCCAGCAGCTCCTTGGCGTCGTATACGATGCCGTCTTTGATGGTGTACTTGACTCCTCCCACGCGCACCGGCCGGTTGTCGTCGTCGACCTTGATGGCGCCCGTGCCGTAGAGCACCTTGAGGTTGGCCAGCGGGTTCTCTTCAACCACCACCAGGTCGGCCAGCTTGCCCGCTTCGACGCTGCCCACCTGATCGTCCACCCCCAGCGCCATGGCGCCGTACAAAGTGGCCGAACGGATGACTTCCAGCGGATGAAAGCCGGCTTCCCTGAGCAACTCCAGTTCGCGGACGTAGCCGAACCCGTAGAGCTTGAAGATGAAGCCCGAGTCGGAGCCGGTGGTCACCAGTCCGCCGCGGTTCTTGTACTCGTTGATGAAGGTCATCCAGAGCTGGTAGTTCTTCTTCCAGGCCACCTCTTCCTCGGTGCCCCAATAGAACCAGTAACTGCCGTGCGATTGGCGGCTGGGCTGGTAGAAGTCCCACAGCGACGGCAGGGTGTATTCCTCGTGCCACTCGGCCCGCCGGGCCCGCATCAGGTCGCGGGAGGCCTCGTAGATGGTCATGGTGGGATCGATGACGAAGCCCAACTCGAGCAGCTCGTTCATGACGGCGTTCCACTTTTCGGAATAAGGCGCGGCGGCCTGCTGCCACAAGCGTCCCGCCTGTCCGAAGCGATGCTGCTCGTTGTTGTAGTTGTAGTCGAGGCGGAAGTCCTGCACGGTGCGGTCGTCGAAGAGGGCCTCGGGCAGGCCGTACCAGTGCTCCATGCAGTCGAGTCCCAGGCGGGCCGCCTCCAACACGTCCACCTGGGCCACCCGCATCTGGTTGAGGTGGGCCGTGGTGCGGATGCCCACCTGGCGGGCCGTCTCCACCGTGGCTTTCATGATGTCGGGACGCAGAGAGGGCAGCTTCAGTCCGTCCGCCCCCTGCTCGGCCACCATCCTGACCCAGGCTTCGGCCTGCTCAGCAGTGGTGACGGGTTCCTCCGCTCCCCTTCCGAACCAGATGTAGGACTCGATGCGGGGAGCGGTAATCTCGTTGGCGGCGCTCTTGGCCTTGTGAGCCAGGGTCCACTCCAGTCCGTTGCCGCTGCCGGGATCGCGGATGGTGGTGATTCCATGGCCCATCCACAGCTTGAAAACGTACTCGGAAGGAGTGCCCTGGGAGCTTCCGCCGATGTGGCCGTGCAGATCGATGAACCCGGGCAGGACATAGTATCCTTCCAGATCGAGTTCGCGGTCCCCTTCCTGCGCTTCGGGGCGCCGGTCGGGGTTGATGGGAAGCCCGGGATAGCCCACGCTGCGGATGCGGGCGATGCGGTTGCCCTCGATGACGATGTCCATGGGGCCGATGGGCGGCGCGCCGGTTCCGTCGATCACTGTCACGCCGCGCAGGATGAGCCGCTCGAAGGGCCCCTCGCCCTCGGCCCGCGGCGGGGCTTCCTCGACGGAACGACGGCCCTGAGCCGCCAGAGCGGACATGAGCGCCGCGATGAGAAACCACCAGACAACCAATGAAACCGTCCTACGCATATCTGCTTTCCTCCCCGGGGCGCTATTCCCCGTACTCTTCGTTGTAGTCCTCCATCGAGGCCCGAATCAGTTCCTCGGCACGAGCCCGGTCGTAGGCTTTCAGGATCTGCACCGGAGACTCTTCGCCCGGCAGCGACTTGTAGGTCAAGAAGTAGTGCTTGAGCCGCTCCACCAGGATGCCTGGAAGATCGCCGATGTCCTCCACCTCCGCCCACAGGTTGTCGCTTTGCAAAATGGCGATGATCTTGTCGTCGGCCTCTTCCTGATCGAGCATTTGCAGTCCGCCGATGACCCGCGCGTTGACGATGACTTCGGAACGGGAAAAGGGCCTTTCGCTGAAGACGCAAATATCCAGGGGATCTCCGTCGCCCCGCTGGGCGCCTTTCATCATCGAGCCTACTCGAGCCCCGCAAAACGTGCGCGGGATGAAGCCGTACAGACTGGGCGGCTGAGAAGAAGTGCGCTGGGGACGGTCAACGCGCAGGTAGCCCGTTTCCTTGTCCAACTCGTACTTGAGCAGATCGAAAGGCGTGATCTCGATGTAGGCCTGAACGACCCGCGGCGCATCGGGCCCCACCTCCAGGCCATGCCAGGGATGAGGGCGCCAGCGGAAGAACGGACGGGGAAACTTGGGCATCGCACAGGCATTCTAGCCGAAGAACGCCCGGCGTCGCCAATCTCCACTTTCTCTCCGGCCGGACGCAATCGTCTAACCAAAATCTATTCCGATTTTGGAAATGATGCCATTAAACTCATGTGATTTTGGCTTGACTCATAATCACTCGTTAATCTATACTGCCGCCGCTCCGATTTGTTCGATAACAGATTGGTGGCTTTGCCTGTGAGCGGGGGAGGTCTGCTCAACAAGGCCTCCTCCGCTCCTCCTCGAGGGGGTCGGAAGAGGCTTTCCTGAATCCGTCAGTCAGGCTGGGCTTCACAATTACACAATTGCCTTCGTACTCACCCCAGACGTTCTGGTAGGATACTTGGCTCAAGCGCGAATCTTTGGATCGCCGAGGCAAGGAGAACTGCAGCTCTTGACCGAGAACGTACTTTTCGGACTGACTCTCATCGTCTTTCTGGGCTTGCTGGCCCAATGGCTGGCTTGGCGCCTTTATCTGCCCTCCATCCTGTTGTTGCTGATTTTCGGCTTTCTGGCCGGGCCTGTAGCCAACCTGATGGACCCGGACGCACTTCTGGGCGAAGCCCTCTTCCCCATCGTCTCCATCTCGGTGGCGCTGATCTTGTTCGAGGGTGGACTGTCGCTGCATCTCTCGGAACTGAGGGACATCCATCATTCAGTGCGCAACCTGCTCACGGTGGGGGCGCTCATCACGTGGTTTCTGACCGCTATGGCGGCTCACTGGGTGGTGGGAATCAGTTGGATTCTCTCCATCTTGCTGGGGGCCGTGTTGGTCGTAACCGGCCCCACCGTGGTGGGTCCCTTGCTGCGCCACGTCCGCCCCGTTGCGCGGGTGGGCTCGATCGCCCGCTGGGAAGGCATACTCATCGACCCGGTGGGGGCCGTGCTGGCCCTGCTGGTCTTCGAGGCCATTCTGGCGGGAGGCGCTGAAGGGGCCACCGGCACGGCCGTCTTTCATTTCTTTCAGACCTTTGGGGTTGGCGTCATCCTGGGGACGGTGGGAGCGGGCTTCATCGTCCTGATGCTGAAGAATTATTGGATCCCCGACTTCCTCCACAACAGCTTCACTCTGGCCGCGGTGGTGAGCGCCTACACGGCTTCCAACCTGATCATGCACGAGTCGGGACTGGTCACCGTCACTCTGATGGGGCTGATCCTGGCCAACCAGCCCTGGACGCCGGTCGAGCACATCATCGCCTTCAAGGAGGATCTGCGCGTCCTGCTCATCTCGGGACTCTTCATCCTCTTGTCTTCGCGCCTCAAGTTGGAGACCCTGGCCGAACTCGGCGTCAGCAGCGTCATCTTCCTGGCCGTCTTGATCCTGCTGGTGCGTCCCCTTTCGGTCTTCGTCTCGCTCTGGCGAACCAAGCTCAACTGGAAGGAAAAGCTCTTTCTCTCCTGGTTGGCTCCCCGCGGAATCGTGGCGGCCGCGGTAGCCTCGATCTTCTCCATCCGCCTGGTGGACGCGGGATTCGCCGAGGCTTCGACGCTGGTTCCGCTGACCTTCATCGTCATCGTGGCCACGGCCGCCATCTACGGACTCACCGCCAAGCCCCTGGCCCGCTACCTGGGAGTGGCTCAGGAGCATCCGCGCGGATTCCTCATCGTAGGCGCCCACCCCTGGGCCCGTCAGGTGGGCAAAGCGCTGCAAGGGCAGGAGTTGCCGGTGCTGCTGGTGGACAGCAACTGGTCCAACGTCTCGGAGGCCCGCAAGATGGGCTTGCGGGCCCACTACGGCAACATCCTTTCCGAGCACATCGAGGACGAGCTTGAATTGGAAGGCGTCGGCAATCTTCTGGCCATGACCGCCAACGACGAGGCCAATTCGCTGGCTTGCCTCCACTTTCGCGAACTCTTCGGACGCTCGGCCGTCTACCAACTCCCCGCCCATCCCAAGGCCAAGTCCCACACCCTCTCCATGCCCAAGCATCTGCGGGGGCGCGTGCTCTTCGACGAGGAGATGACCTACGTCGCTTTGACCCAGCTCTTCAGCGGCCAGGACATGGTGATCAAAGCCACCCGGCTCAGCGAAGAATTCGGGTATGAGGACTACCTGCATCTTTACGGACCGCAGACCACGCCTATGTTCGCCATCCGCGAGGACGGCTCCATCCGCGTCGTCACGGTCGACAACCCCCTCGATCCCCGTCCGGGCTTGACGCTCATCAGCGCCGTTCCCCGAGAAAAGCCCCAGCCCCAAAAAAGCCGTCCCGACCTGCAAGCTCAGGCCAAAGACGAAGCCCGCCGCGAAGTGGAACGGCGCAAGCGGGAAGCCTCCGAATAGCGGCAACTCGACTGCGGGGTCCAGCCCGGAGTTCCTCTTGACCGATTCCGTCCACTTGCTTATCATGCTAAAAAACTGCATTGTTTTTTGTTTTATCAAGATTTGCCCAGATCCCCATGTCGGGGACTGAAGGGAGGCTTACGTGCTTGTAAGAACAGGGCGTTTCGTTTTGATTCTGGGACTCTGCGCCATAGTGCTGTTCGGTTTCGGCTCGGCCTGGGCCGGGCAAACCTACACCGTCAAGGTCAATTCGCTGGCCGCCTGCGTTCCCATCGCCACCGCCTTGTGCGCGCCTCAATCCTGGATCATCGAGTACAACCCGATCACCAAGATTTGCACCATCACCTGCGACGACGAGCCCGTGTGAAGACCTGCTCAGGTCAAAAGGCGGCACAGCGTGGGAGGATCGACGTTTCCCCCCGAAAGGATCACGCCCACCTTGAGTCCCTCGGGGCCCACCCGCTTCTGCAGGACGGCCGCGGGAGCCACCGCCCCAGTGGGCTCGACCAGGATCTTCATGCGCGTCAGAAGCAGGCGCAGCGCATCCATCACCTCGACTTCGCTGACCAGCAGGACCTCCTTGATGAGGTGGCGGACGGCGAAGGTCAGCTTTCCGGGCTTGGTGGTGCGCATGCCGTCGGCGATGGTGTCGGGAGGAGGGATCTCGATGCGCCGTCCGGCCCTCACCGAGCGCCACCAGTCGTTGCTGGCGGCCGTCTCCACGCCGTAGATGCCGATGTCGGGACGCAATCCCTTGGCCGCCGTGGCGCAACCGCTCAAGAGTCCGCCTCCGCCGATGGGCGTCACCAGCACGTCCAAGTCGGGGACTTCCTCCAGCAGTTCCAGGCCGGCTGTGCCCTGTCCCGCCATGATGTGAGGATGATCGTAGGGAGGGACCAGGGCTGCCCCCTTTTCTCGAGCCAGTTCCCGGGCGATGGCCGCCCTGTCGTCCTTGAGCCGGTCGTAGTAGCGGATCTCGGCGCCGTAATCCTGGGTCGCGCTCAACTTGCTCTGGGGCGCGTCGGTGGGCATGACGATCGTGGCCGGGATGTCCAGCAAGCGCGCCGAATAGGCCACCCCTTGCGCATGGTTGCCGGAGGAGTAAGCCACCGCGCCGGCCTTGCGCTCTTCCTCGCTGAGTTGGGAAAGCGTGTTGTAGGCTCCGCGGAACTTAAAGGCGCCTCCCCGCTGCAGGTTCTCGCACTTGAAGAAGACCTTGTATCCGCTCAGGCGGTCAAAAGTGCGGGAGGTGATGACGGGAGTCTTGTGTGCGACACCCGCCAGCCGGCCCGCTGCTTCACGCACGTCGTCGAAGGTGATCGGCAGCTCTTCGTAAGGTCCCAGCATGACGCGGCACATGATATCTGCATTAGGCGTCTCCTGCTTTCCGCCTCTCGAACGGGGCCTCCAGTCGCTTTGCTATACTGGAACAAGTTGACACACGCGAGGTGACTATGTCATTAGCTGATGCGACGGCAGAGCGCGAGGGAAGCGGGCCGGGCAGCGATGCGCGGCTGGTTTCCCGCCCCCCCCAACTGGCCGACTTGGTCGGCAACACCCCCCTGGTGCAGTTGGGACGCCTGTGTGGCAAGCCCGGCGTGCAGCTTTTCGGAAAGCTGGAGGGCGACAATCCAGGCGGCAGCGTCAAAGACCGGGCGGCCCTGTGGATGATCAGGGGCGCCGAAAAGCGCGGACTGCTCAAACCCGGCGTCAAGCTCATCGAGCCCACCAGCGGCAATACCGGAATCGCCTTGGCCATGATCGCCACTACCTTGGGCTATGAGATCGAGCTGGTGATGCCTGACAACTCCACCGCCGAACGCACCGACACCATGCGGGCACTGGGAGCCGAGGTGGTGCTGACCCCGGCCGACGAATCCATGATGGGATCCATCGACCTGGCCCGCCAGAAGGTGGAAGAGGGCGGCTACCTGATGCTCGATCAGTTCTCCAATCCCGACAATCCCCGCGCTCACTATGAAAGCACCGGGCCCGAGATCTGGCGTGACACCGAGCACAAGATCACTCACTTCGTCTCCTCCATGGGAACCACCGGCACCATCATGGGCACGTCGCGCTATCTGAAAGAAAAAAGCCCCGACATCCAGATCTGCGGAGTGCACCCGGCCGAAGGGGCCCAAATCCCCGGCATCCGCAAGTGGGAAGAGCCCTATGTCCCCAAGATCCACCAGCCTGAACGCGTCGACCGCATGCTCTATGTCAGCGAGGACGAGGCCAACGCGATGGCCCGGCGGCTGGCGCGCGAAGAAGGCGTCTTTGCGGGAATGAGTTCCGGAGGAGCGGTCCACGCCGCGCTGGAGGTGTGCGAGGAACTGGAGCATGGCGTGGTGGTCGTGATTATCTGCGACCGGGGCGACCGCTATCTCTCTTCGCCCCTCTTCAAAGACTGAGAAGGCCTACCCCGTCTTTGCAGGCCCCCCGTCGATCTCCCTATAATGGTGATTCTGAAGGATTTTCGAATCTAGACCTTTCACGAGGAGAAGCCTAAAGTGTTAAAGAAACTATCGATTCTCAGCATTCTGGTGCTCTTGTTGGCCGCTTGCGGCGGCGAGGCGCCAGCCGACGAACCTGAACCTGCCGCCGAAGAGCAGGCCGAGGAAATGCCTCCGGCGACCGCCGTGGCCCAACTCGCGCCCACCGAGGGCAACCAGGTTTCCGGCACCGTCAACTTCGAGCAAACCGACGGCGGGGTCCACGTCACCGGTCAAATCACCGGACTGAAGCCCGAAACCGCGCACGGATTCCACGTCCACGAGACCGGCGATTGCAGCGCCCCCGACGGGACCAGCGCCGGCGGACACTTCAATCCCTTCGACACCCCCCACGGCGGACCTGACAGCGCCGAGCATCATGTGGGCGATCTGGGCAACATCACCTCCGACGCCGAAGGCAACGTCAATCTCGACCTGACCTTCGATTTCTTGTCGCTGGAGGAAGGCGCCCAGAACTCCATCCTGGGCCGCGGGCTGATTGTCCATGCCGGTGAGGACGACCTGACCAGCCAGCCCACCGGAGACGCCGGCGCCCGCCTGGCCTGCGCCGTCATCACGGCCCAATAGCCCGGGGGGCAACGCCCAACTCCCAATAACCAACTCCCAACAACTCCCAAACGGAGGGAATTGGGAGTTGGGAATGGGTTGTTGAGAGTTCGACCGCAGGTCGCTGATCGTGGAGAACCACTGGCACACGGCGATAGGCCGACAGTTCGCTGGAGATCCAGATGATCCGGCCAGCCAAAGACTAATCGCTGCAGCGACTGTCCCTTGGTTCTCGGGGGCTTAGTGGCAGCGTAGAGCTGGCGGTCATAAGTTCTGAGCCAGGGGCCTCCCTTCTTGTCCCTGACAGGGACAGATTCGCCAGCCCAGGGTCAGCCGCGGCGAGCGCCGGCGAGACGGCGGCGCCACCCTGGGTTTCAGACTGCAAAAGTCTGAACGCTGAAAGCGTGGGATAACGCGGCAGGGTGGCTCAAAACTTCTGACGCACCGCACTAGCCTGCCACCTGGAAGGCCCGGTTGCGGAAGAGGAAATCGACCAGGTTGCCCTCGTGGGGCTGCAGCCAGTTAAGCTTGATGGTGGGGATGGGACCCAGGTTGAGGCGGTCGATATGGGTGCAGTCGAGCAGTTGGCGGCGCCATTGCTCGTCTTGGCTGATGGCGGTGCAGACCAGGGTTTCGCTGATCTGATCGAGCATCTTCTCCTGAGGACACTCCACCACGCTGACGAAGGGGAACATGAACTCGGTGTTGGCCAGCGAGGGCTCAGGCGAGGTGCAGTGCAGCACCGTGGGACGCAGATAGGCGCAGCGCTCTTGCTTGACCAGGCGATCTCCCTCCCGGTAGCGGGCCGTGACTTCCTCTACGCCCTCTTCTCCCAACTGATCTTCGATCATCTGGTTCACGGCTTCGGCTTGTTCCACCACGGTAAAAGCGGCCAGCTTGGCCTCTGGATCGGTGGGGTCCGCCGGAGCCACGGGAGCCAGGCGCTCAGCCAGAGCCCGGGCGATTTCGCGTCCATGGCGGGGCACCCAGATTCCCGAGCAGGAGATGCAACTGCGGCCTGAATTGACCAGGACGCTGTCGGCCATCAGGTCGAGGTGATCGCGCCACTGGTCGACCTGATCCTCACCTATCAGGATCTTGCTGAAGCCGGGGCCGTGCACCTGCACGCCGGGATTGCCGCGGTACTGGTCGACGGTGGGCTTGCCTCCGAAGATGAGGGTGCGGGGGCTGTTCTGCAGCACGGCCGCCCCCACCTCGGCGCCGCCCGGATAAAGCGAGATGGCCTCGCGTGGAACCCCGGCTTGAAAGAAAGCCTCGCTCATGCGGTAGGGAGTCCAGGGCTCTTGCGGGCCGGGCTTGAAGACCAGTCCGATCTGCAAGGGAATGACGGGCAGCCACAAGCCGTGCACGCCGGGCGAGTTGGAGGGCAGAACCATGCTCAAAACCGGCGTGGTGGCCTGGTAGGAGCGCATCACTCCGTCTTCCTCCCCGTAGCCGCGGCTGAAGATTTCAGGGTCGAGCCCGCGGGTCAGCGAGCGCAGGATCTCTTCCAGGCGGGTGAGAACGAAGTGGAGTTTCTCCATGTTGGCGCGGCACATGGCTTCGGGGAGCCCCGTGGTGGCCGACTGATACTTGACGAAGTCGTCGGGAGTCTGAGTGCCGTCCCCAGCCGGAAGTTCGGCTTCCATGAAGGCCTCGGCCGCCTGGCCGACCATCTTCAGCAGCTCTTTGTGGGGGATGCGCCGCAGGGCCTCACGGGCCCGGGCGGCCTGACGCATGTCGCGCTTGATGAGTCCGGGGTTGGCCTGGGAGACTTCGGCCAGCGGCTCTCCAGTAGCGAAGTGGACCACCTTGTCCACCTCCAGACTCTTGTACGGTTTTCCCCAACGCAATATCGGAAAGTGAATCACGGTCTGGCTCCTTTCGGCCGTCTGCAGTCAATACGCAGCGAGGAGGCTGCGGTTCCCGGAGCAGGCCCGGTCAATAGACACCCTCAATAGACGCCCACGGTGGTGCTGGAGGCGAATCCGCGGAAAGGACGCACGCCGCTGACCCCGTCCCAGGGATAGGCCTCGCAGGGCGGCTCTCTCTCTCCTTCGTCGCGTTCCAGAAAGCGCGGCATGAAGAACTCCTTGGTCAAGGTGGTCAAGGCCACGCGGCCGGTCTCGCCGTAACCGACGTCCTTGTCGTGATCGTCCAGATCGACCACCCGCAGGACGGCCCTGGGCTGGGGGGCGTGATAGGTGATCTTGTACTCATCGGCGGGATCGAAGGGCTTGGACGCCGCCAGTCCCATCAAGGTGTTGCCGTAGGTCGGCGTCATGTAAACGCCGTCCAGCAATTCTTCGCTGGCGAAACGGTACCATTGGGGCGTGAACTCCGTGCCGCCTGAGAAGATGCCGGTGATGCCCGCCTCGCGGATGCTCGATCCTTCGTCCTCCAGCCGCATGGCCAGAGCCTCCAGCAACTTGGGCGTGGTGAACATGCAGCGGATGTCGTGATTGGCCGAAAGGATGGTGACGGCCTGGTCGATGACGTGCTCCTGGTAGGCCTGCAAGTGCTCGTGCCATCCTTTTTTGATGAGCTTGATGACCCAGCGGGGATCGAGATCGACGCAAAAGCAGATGCCGCCGCGGTGCTGGCACAGGTGCTCCACCGCCAGACGCAGCCGGCGAGGACCCGAGGGGCCCAGCATGAGCCAGTTGGCGCCCTTGGGAAAATGCTCCTCGGGCAGCGACTCGGAGAAGAGTTCGTAATCGATGCGGAAGTCTTCGATGTTGACGCGCGTCTTAGGAATACCGGTGGTGCCGCCGGTTTCGAAAACGAAGGTGGGCCGTCCGCGGTAGGCCTTGGGAATCCAGCGTTCCACCGGCCCGCCGCGCAGCCACTCGTCCTGGAAGTCGCCGAAACGGCCCAGATCCTGGAAGGAGGCGATCTCCTTGCGGGGATCCCAGCCGGCCTTCCCGGCCCACTCGAGCCAGAAGGGACATCCGGTCTCGGGAGTAAAATGCCACTCCACCATTTCGCGCACATGCTGGTCGAGTCGCCGGCGGGCAGCTTGGGCCTTGGATTCCAGTTCTTTGCTCATGGTATCGGTCGACATGCTCGTTTCCAGTCCTCCAGAGGTGGGTGGATTGTAGAACGCCCTTCGGAGAATGGTCAACCGACTGAGAGCGGAGCCAAAGAGTTCTGCCTCGCTGGGAAACTTAGGCGCGAAATCTGCGTATATAGTGACTGAGCTGGATTGGAAGAGTCGCGGGATTCCTATGCGAGAATTCGACTATGATCCGACGACCCGGGTGGTCTTCGGAGAGAACTCACTGGATCGTCTCGGGCAGCTTGCCTCTGATTTGGGAGGCCATCGGGTGCTGCTGGTGACCGATCCCGGCATCGTTCGCGCCGGCCATGTGGAGCGGGCCCGCCAGGCGCTGCGCGAAGCCGGCTTGGAGTGCATCGTCTTCGACGCCGTCGTGGAGAATCCTACCACCACGGTTGTGGAGCGGGGACGCGACTTCGCTCTGGACGAGGGCGGCATTGACTTCATCGTCGGATTGGGCGGCGGAAGCTCGATGGACGCTGCCAAGGGCGTCAACTTTCTGCTCACCAACGGCGGACGGATGGAGGACTACTGGGGCATCAACAAGGCCAAGAGGCCCATGCTGCCTTCCATCGGCGTTCCCACCACCGCCGGAACCGGCAGCGAGGCTCAATCCTTTGCCTTGATCTCCCAGCCCGACACCCATGAGAAGATGGCCTGCGGCGACCGCAAGGCCCGTTTCCGGGCCGTCATTCTCGATCCGGTGCTGACCGCCTCCATGCCCGCCGACGTGGCCTCGGTGACGGCCATGGACGCCATCTCCCATGCCGTCGAAAGCTACGTCAGCTCCAAGAGCAACCACGTCTCGCGCATGTTCGCGCGGGAGGCCTGGAGGCTGCTGGAGAGCAACTTCTCGCTTTCGCTGCACGTTCCTCAGGACATGGAAGCCCGGGGACGCATGCTGCTGGGCGCCCACTGGGCGGGAGCCGCCATCGAAAATTCCATGCTGGGGGCCGCTCACGCCTGCGCCAATCCGCTGACGGCCCACTTCGACGTCACCCACGGGGTCGCGGTCTCGCTGATGCTGCCTCACGTGGTGCGCTACAACGCCTCGGTGGCCGGAAACGAATACCACGAGCTGGTCACCGCCGCCGGAACCCCCAACGGCGGACCCGAGTCCAGCGCCGACACGCTCAGCGAGCGGCTGGCAGCCCTGCGTTCGCTGGCCCGCTTGCCCTCGAGGTTGCGCGAGGTCAACGTGGGTCGGGATGCCTTCCCGGCCTTGGCCGAGGACGCAGCCCGCCAATGGACGGGCACCTTCAACCCGCGGCGGCTGGGCGTTCAGGACGCCATGGAACTCTACGAACGCGCCTTTTGAGACGAGCGCCAGATCCCCCAAAAGAGAAACTATGACATTCGACTCGCATCGATAAATGTTTGAGGAGCGAGGGAAAAGATGGAAAAAGTCAAGACCGTGTTGGGCCGGTCCCTGGGGCTGGTCTGGATGGCGCTCCTGGCGGCTGCAGTCGCCGCGCCCCTCGACTCGGCCCAGGACTGGAACCAGTGGCGCGGGGGAGCCCAGCAGCGCGGACTGGCCGCCGACACGCTTCCCGCAAACCTTCAGCCTCAGTGGAAATTCGAGATCCCCGTGGGCATCGAGTCCAGCGCCGCCATCGTCGACGGCACCGTCTACGTGGGCGGATTGGACGGGCACCTCTACGCCCTCAACCTCTCCGACGGCAAGCTGAAGTGGAAGTACGACGCCGGCGAAGAGATCAAGTCCTCTCCCGCCGTCCGCCACGGGACCGTTTACATAGGCGACGAGTTGGGCAACTTCCACGCCGTCGACGCCCGCAGCGGCCAAGCCCGCTGGGTCTACGAGACCAACGGGCCCGTCACCTCCTCGGCCAACTTTTTTGGCGAGTGGGTGCTCTTCGGCTCCTACGACAACAACCTCTACTGCCTCAAGACTTCGGACGGCAGCCTGGTTTGGAAGCTTGAAACGGCCGGCTACGTGCACGCCACGCCCGCCATCGTGGGCGATTACGTGACCGTGGCCGGATGCGACGCCACCTTCAGGCTGGTTCGAATCTCAGACGGCCGGCAAGTCGCTCTCTTCGAGCTTGCGGGCTATGTGGCTTCCTCCCCGGCCATCGTCGGCCGGCACGCCTACTTCGGGAACTTCGAGTCTCAGGTCACGTCATTGGACCTGAGCGATCCGGCCCACCCCAAAGAGGAGTGGACCTACAAGCATCCACGCCGAGAATTCCCCTACTTCTCTTCGCCGGCGGTGACCGATGAACTGGTGCTGATCGGGGGACGCGACAAGATGCTGCACGCTATCGACCGCAAGAGCGGAGAAGGGCGCTGGACCTTCACTACTCGGGCCCGGGTGGAATCCTCGCCCGTGGTTTCGGGACAGCGGGTTTTCTTCGGGGCGGGCAGCGGCGAGGTCTTCGGCCTCAACCTGGCGGACGGCTCGGTGGCCTGGCAATTCGACAGCGGATCGGGCTTCACTGCCGCACCCGCCATCGCTCAGGGACACCTGGTGATCGGCACGTTGGACGGCGAACTCCTCTGCTTCGGAGGGCCGAAATAGGAGCATCGGGGCCTTGAAAGGAATACATGAGCAGTTCCGCACGACCTGAACCGGCAACCGCCAATCTGGAGCCCGAGAAGACCGACGTGGGCAGCGTCTTCGTGTCCAACTACCCGCCTTACTCGGCCTGGACCGAAGACGACCTGGAAGCCGCCCGCCAGGCGCTGGACGCGCCTGCTCGGGCCGGCGCCGACCTGGGGCTCTACATGCACATTCCCTTCTGCCGGCGCCGCTGCAAGTTCTGCTATTTCAGGGTCTACACCGACAAGAATGCCCGCGACATTCAAGGCTACCTGGAAAACCTGGTGCGCGAGATCGAGATCTACAGCCAAAAGCCCGCCGTACGCGGACGCCCCCTCAGGTTCATCTACTTCGGAGGCGGCACTCCCTCTTACATCAGCGCCAAGCATCTGCGCGCGACCGTCGACAAGATCAAGCGGCACCTTCCCTGGGAGAGCGCCCAGGAGGTGGCCTTCGAGTGCGAGCCGGGAACCCTGACCCAGAGCAAAGTGGAGGCCATCCGCGACATCGGGGTCACCCGCGTCAGCCTGGGAGTGGAACACTTCAACGACGACATCCTCAAGGAAAACGGACGCGCCCACCAGTCGCAAGAGATCTACCGCTGCTGGCCCTGGATCCAGGAAAAAGGCTTCGACCAGGTCAACATCGACCTTATCGCCGGAATGGTCGGCGAGAGCTGGGACACCTGGAAGGAAGCCGTAGAGAAGGCCATTGAATTGAGTCCCGACAGCGTCACCATCTACCAGATGGAACTGCCCTTCAACACCACCTATTCGTCGCACATCCTCAAGGGCCAGGAGATCGAGGTGGCCGACTGGGAAACCAAGCGGGACTGGCATCAGTACGCCGTCGAGCAACTGACCTCCAACGGCTACCGCATCTCCAGCGCCTACACCCTGCTCAAAGAAGACCAGCAGGCTTCTTTCGTCTATCGTGACTCGGTCTGGCAGGGGGCCGACATGATGGGTACCGGAGTCTCAGCCTTCGGGCACATGTCGGGCGTCCACATCCAGAACGAGGCGGGATGGGAACAGTACCAGCAGGCCTTGGAAGAAGGCCAATTGCCCTGGAAGCGGGCCTTCAAGACGGCCCCCGGCCAGCGCCTGATCCGGGAGATGATCTTGCAGCTCAAGCTGGGGCGCCTGGCCACCGATTACTTTAAGCAGAAATTCGATACCGATATCATCGACCGGTTTCGGCCCGCCTTCGAGAGCCTGCGTCAAGCCGACATGCTCGATTTCGACGACGAGGTCATCCAACTCACCACCAAGGGCCTGCTGCGCGTCGATCAACTGCTTCCCAAGTTTTACGAGGAGAAATACCAGGGAGCGCGCTACACCTGAGTTTGGGAGGCCAGCCGAGCCTTCCCGCATGGCCGGCTTAGACCTGAATGGAGAATAGATCCGTGAATAGAGTTATCTCTACGCTGTTTTTCTGCCTGCTCGGTTTTCCTCTCGCCGCGGCCCAGGAGCCGGCGGCTCAATCAGCCGCCCCCGCATCCTCGCAACAGCAGGGAGCCGGCAGCGAAAGTGAAACCGACGGGTCCGGCGAGCAAGACCTGAGGGGACCCGAGACTTCGGTCACGGTACAGGGCCGGGTGGAAGCCATTCCCTCCCAGAGTACGACCGCGGGCAAGATGGCCATCGACCTTCACAAGACCCCGCTTTCGGTCAGCGTGGTGAACAATGGCGTGCTGCAGGCCCAGAACGCCGTCGTCCTCAGCGACGCTCTGCGCAACGCCGCCGGCGTCAACGTGCAGAGCGGCTTCGGCATTTTCGACTTTTTCACCGTGCGGGGCTTCGACAACCTCAGCACCGGACTCGTCCTCATCGACGGCACCTCCGAGCCGGAATCGACCTTTTATCAGCTCTACAACGTGGAGCGAGTGGAAGTCCTGCGCGGCCCGGCCGCCTTTCTCTACGGGGCCAACGCCCTCTCGGGAACCGTCAACCTGGTGCGCAAACAACCGCTCTTCAACCGCAGTTTCGCCGACTTCGAGATCACAGGCGGCAGCTTTCAGACCTACCGCGGACGCTTCGACGTCAACGTGGTCGATCCCTCGGAGACGATCGCCTTCCGCTTCAACGGCACCCACCAGGACGCCTCCAACTACCGCGACGGCAAAGACAGCTACCTGACGGCCTTCAACCCGTCCTTCACCTGGAAGATCAGCGAGGACAGCCGGCTCAGCCTCAACTTCGAGTACGTCCGCAACAAGTTCACGCCCGATGCCGGCATCCCCCTCTTCAACGGAGCCATTCCCGACATCGACCGCCAGACCTCCTTCGAGTCGCCGTTCGATACGTCGCAACAGAACATTCACCGCCTGCGGGCCGAGTGGACGCATCGCCTTTCCGACCGCGTCACCTTCCGCAACAAGTTCTATGTCAGCGACCTGGATTGGGAGTCGGACGGAACCCTCTACGGGGGCGTCTTTCCCAACCAGCAGGGAGGAACCGATATCTTCCGCTTTTTCTCCTCCCTCGACGACAAGCAGCGCTTCACCGGCAATCAGGCCGAGTTCCTGGTGCAGGCCCGCACCGGGGATCTGCGCCACGAGTTCATCTTCGGATTCGAGACCGCCAAGCTCGACGACCGCTTCACGCTCGACAATTTCTTCCTGCCCACCATCGATCTCTTTAACCCGGTCGAGTTCGCCCGGCCCGAATTTTTGATTCCCATCCCCTTTCAATCCCAGCAGGGCGACGCCCGCAGCCTTGTCTTTGCACCTTACTTTCTCGACCGGCTGGTCTTCTCCGATGCCGTGCAGATTTTCCTGGGAGCCCGTTTCGACCACATCGACTTCGAGGACCCGCTCAACAACCTGCAGCGCAGCGACAACGAGTTCTCGCCCATGGCGGGAATCGTGGTGGAGCCGGTGGGCGGACTGACCCTCTACGCTTCGGCCGGACGCTCCTTCGCGCCTCCCTCCACCCTCACCACCCAGCCCCGCGAACCCGAGACCGGACGCAACTACGAGGGAGGCATCAAGCACCGCTTCCTGGACGGACGGCTGCTGGCCACCCTGGCCGTCTACCATACCGAGCGCGAGAACATCGCCATCTTCGACGACAACGGCGCCACCACTCAGGCCGGCGACCAGCGTTCGCGCGGCGTCGAGTTGGAGCTGTCGGCGGAATTCCTGCCCAACTGGTTCACTTACGCGTCCTACGCCTACAACGACGCCGAGCTGACCCGCTTCAACGAGCGCCTGCAGATCTCCCAGATCCCTCCACAGTTCCTTACCGTCGACCGCTCGGGCAACGATCCGGCCTTCGCTCCCGACCACCTCTTCAACCTGTGGACTCACAAGGAGTTCCTGAGCGGATTCGGATTGGGTGCGGGATTGCGCTACGTCAGCGAGCAGTTCATCGCCGAAGACAACGCCTTCGCCATCGACGATTACGTCTTGATCAACGCCATGGCCTCATACCGGCTCAACAACTGGCGCTTCGCGGTCAATTTCGAGAACATCGGCGACACCGACTACGAGACCCGCGGCTTCACCAGCCAGTCGGTCATCCCCGGCGACCCCTTCGCCGTCTACGCCTCGCTGCGCTACGCCTTCGAGTTTTGAGGCAGGTGTCCGACATGACTCGGAAACAGGTCACGCTCGATACCAGGACCATCTCGCTTTCCCGCCAGGACAAGGTCTACTTTCCTGATGAGGGGATAACCAAGGGAGAGGTGGTCGAATATTACCGCAGGGTGGCAGAGGTGATGCTGCCGCACTTGCGGGATCGTCCGGTGACCATGCATCGGTTTCCCGACGGCATCAAAGGAGAGAGCTGGTATCACAAGGACGCTCCTGACTACTTTCCCGACTGGATCGAGACGGTGGAGGTGCCCAAGGAGGGCGGCACGGTGCGTCATGTTGTCTGCAACGACGCCGCCACCCTGGTCTACCTGGCCAACCAGGGTTGTCTGACGCCCCACATCTGGCTGGGACGCAGGGACGATTTGCATCGCCCCGACCGCCTGATCTTCGATCTCGACCCTTCAGCCGACGATCTCCCGCTGACCCGCTTCGCCACCCGCAAGGTGGGTGAACGCCTGCGCCGGGACGGACTACGGCCCTTCCTCATGACAACCGGATCGCGCGGGTTCCACGTAGTCGTCCCGCTGCGCCGCCGGCATGACTTCGACCAGGTGCGCGCTTATGCCTACCGCGTGGCCGAAGAGCTGGTATCCCAACACCCGGAGAAGCTCACCGCGGCCAGCCGCAAGGCCAAGCGCGGCAAAAGGGTCTTCATCGACTTCTTCCGCAACTCCTACGCCCAGACCTCGGTAGCGCCCTACAGCCTGCGCGCCCGCCCCGGCGCCCCGGTGGCCACGCCCGTCGAGTGGGACGAACTGGCAGGCCTCGACCCCCAAGCCTATACCCTCAAGAACCTCTTCCGCCGCCTGGCCCAAAAACCCGACCCCTGGGAGGGAATTGACTCTGATCCCTGCCGGTTGCCTGTTTAGATTGAGAGTCAGCCATTCCGATAACGACAGACAAGGAGGGCCGCAAGGGCGCCTTCCTGCGGTTGCTGCGGGTCTTTGTTGGAGGCCGGTGGATTTCGTTGGTCCGGGGCCTTGCCTCCATCGCCGCAAGGATGCGCCTCCCACCATCCGGGGGGCAGGCAGCACAACCGGCGCCCTTCGGCGGCTGGAAGGCTTGCCCGCTCCATTCTTGCGGGAGCGGTGCTGGAAGGGCCGGGATGCGTCTCCCACAAGACTCCCCTGGGCCTTGGTGCATCCCTCCCACAATAAAGATGAGGTAACCTCTCCAGCCGGTGAAGGGGACGCTTGTGCTGCCCTGCCCCACGGATGGTGGGAGGCGCATCCTTGCGGCGATGGAGGCAAGGCCCCGGAAGCGCCTGCTCTTACCCAGCCTCCACGGCGGCGCAAGCCCGAGTCAGGCGCTGCAGACCTTCAGCCAGCTCATGCTCTTCAATGAGCAGCGACGGACCGATGCGAACGACATTGTTGTGGAGTCCTCCCAGCCCCAGCAAAAGCCGTTCCCTGCGGGCCGCTTCCAGCAACGCCAAGGCACGCTGGGGATGGGGAGATTTATCCTGGGGATGAACCAGTTCAAGGGCCTGCATCAATCCCCGTCCGCGAGCATCGCCGATCCAGGGATATTGCTGCTTCAGCGCCTCCAGGCCCTGGCTGAGCTGGCGTCCGCGGGCGGCACAGCGGGAGGGCGTGTCCTCTCGGCGCATGACCTCGAGCGTGGCATCGGCGGCAGCCATGGCGATGGGGTTGCCGCCGAAGGTAGAGATGGATTTGACGTTCCAGGCGGCCGCCACTTCTTCGCGGGCCATGGTGGCGGCGGCGGGGAACCCGGCGGCCAACCCCTTGGCCATCACCATGAGGTCAGGCGCTACCCCGGCGTGGTCGATGCCCCACCAATGAGAGCCGGTGCGTCCGAATCCGGTCTGGACTTCGTCGACGATCAGCAGTCCGCCGTAGGAGCGGATGACTTCAGCGGCCCGGCGCATGTACTGGTCGGGAAGCACGATGTAGCCTCCCACGCCCTGTATGGGCTCGAACATCAGTGCCGCCGGACGCCCCGTGGTGGTGGTTTCGATGACCTCCACCAGGTCGTCGATGAAACGGTCGATGCAGCTCTCGTCGCAGGGGCGCTTGAAGGGGCAGCGGTAAGCGTAAGGCGAGCGGGCATGCACCACCCCGGCCGCGATTCCGCCCGCCGGACGCCAGGAGGCGTGAGCGGTGATGGAGGTGGCCAGCAAACTGCGTCCCGAGTAAGCGTGGCGCAGGGCCACGATTTCGCTGCGTCCGGTGTAGAGGCGGGCCGTCAGGATGGCGGTTTCGACAGCCTCGGTTCCGCTGTTGGTGAAGAAAGTGCGGGTCAACCCCTCCGGCGCCATCTCGGACAGCTTCCGCGCCACTGAAATCTGCGGCTCGGTCAGGTAAAGTGTAGAGGTGTGTCCCAGCCGTCCCGCCTGCTCGCGTATCCGCTCCACCACTTCAGGATGGGCATGACCCAGCGAGGTGGTGAGGATGCCGGCGAAGAGGTCGAGATATTTCTCGCCTTCCACGTCCCACAGCCAAACGCCCTGGCCGCGGTCCAGCACCAGCGGCTCACGGTAAAAGGACTTGACCACGGGGAACAAATGGGTCAACTGCTCCCGCCGCAGCGAGTCCGCGTCAACGGCCGCAACCGGATTTGAGGTCTTCTCCATGATTTCGCTACCCTTGCGCCTCCCACAGTGCCGGGAATGAGCCCTATCTTCTCGGCAGCCATCGCCCCACTTGGCGGCAGTAGCTCCGGTAGGACGGACCGAACTGTCTTCGCAACACGGGCTCCTCGTAGAAGACGATCACCAAATGAACCAACCCGAACCAAGCACCAGCATAACCGAGCAAGACCAGAGATTGGAAGAGCAAAGCCT
Source organism: Acidobacteriota bacterium (assembly GCA_035471785.1). NCBI lineage: Bacteria > Pseudomonadati > Acidobacteriota > Acidobacteriota bacterium. Next base: position 9,525 of record DATIPQ010000107.1, on the reverse strand, counting down.
CGCCCAGCAGCACCGTCAGCACGCTTACGTACATCGGATTCCTGGTGTATCGGTAGAGCCCATTGACCACCAGGCGGCGCGGCGCGTCCAGCGGTGAAAGCGTTCCCCGTCCGATGGCGGCGAAGTTCCAAATGCAGTGAACCAAGAGGCCGGCGCCCGTGAGGACAAGCGCCAGCCCCAAGAACTGCGTGACACCCCAATGCGATACCGTGGCCGGACCCCAACGGGTAACGATCAGATAAGGGATGAGCAGAGTAACCGTGCCTGGGGCGAGGGCTGCCCAAAACAAGCTGCGCAGCCAAAGCGTGGTGCTCGTAAAGCCCATAGATCACCTGCGCTTAGTTTAAAGCCCGCTTAGCCGGCCGTCACGGGGGCGCCATCTGGGTGCCAAATGGCGCGGCGATGGGGGATTGTGCTCAGGCCAAGGCCAAAAGGGATGGAAAACGACCGTCCCGAGGTGGCATGGGCGTTGCACCTACGCGGGCATCACCGGAGAACAGCGTGGAGAGAACGGGCATGTCACACCAATGGGCTCCCTTTTTGGATAAGCTTCACCGGCGCCAGGATCAAGCCGGGCACCTGAGCCGTCAGGCGGTGGAAGAGGTGGCCTCAGGATGCGGGATTGCGGTGGCCGAAGCCTGGGGGGCGGTCCGCTTCTACCACTATTTCAAGACGCAACCAGGCGACGATCGCACGGAGAGGTGCCAAGGGCCCGTCTGCGGACTCTTGAAAGGCCACGAGGCGGGAGATGGGATGACCGCCTGCCCCGGTCTCTGTGATCAGGGACCGGCGCGGCGCAGGGGAAGCGTCTTTCAGGCCCGCGCCGGGAGGGCCGTTTTTTCGCCCCCGCTGGTGCCTATCAGGGGCGCCGTCTTTCCCCCGGCCTTGAGTTCCGACGGCGAATCATTGCAAGCTTACCTGAGCGCCGGGGGGTATCTGTCGTTGCAGCGCTTGAACCAGGGACGGCTGAGCGGCTACGAGGCCCTGCAAACGCTGCAAGAAAGCGGACTGCGGGGAATGGGCGGAGCCGGATTCCCGGCGGCCGTCAAGTGGAAGGCGGTGCGGGAAGAGTCTTCCATACCCAAGTACGTGGTGTGCAACGCTGACGAAGGCGAGCCGGGGACTTTCAAAGACCGGGCCATCCTGCATCTGACGCCCCATCGCCTGATCGAGGGCATGGCCCTGTGCGGGCACCTGGTGGAATCGACGCGCGGCATCATCTACCTGCGCTACGAATACCCTGAAGCCGCCGCCATTCTGACCCGCGCCATCGAAGAAGCCGACCAGGCCGGCTTCCTGGACGGATTCCAGATCGAGATACGCCGCGGAGCCGGCTCCTATGTGTGCGGCGAAGAGACAGCCATGCTCAATTCGCTGGAAGGACGCATGCCCTGGCCCCGCGAAAAGCCTCCCTTCCCCACCCAATCAGGGCTCTTCGGATGTCCCACCGTGATCAACAACGTGGAGACGCTGGCCGCCGTCCCCGCCATTCTGCGGGAGGGCGCGCAGTGGTTCCGGGACCTGGGCCGGGGCGCGGCCTGCGGAAGCAAGCTCTACTCGGTGAGCGGATGCGTCAAGCGTCCGGGCAACTTCGAGCTGCCCTTGGGAATCAGCGCCCGCCGACTGATCGACGAGTACGCCGGCGGAGCCCTCTCGGGACCGGTCAAGGCCTTCACCCTGGGCGGAATCTCAGGCGGATTGCTGGGTCCGCAGCACCTCGACATGCCTCTCGACTTCGAACATCCGCAGAAAGAGGGCTTTTTCCTGGGCTCGGGAGGAGTGGTGGTGCTCGATCAATCAGCCTGTCCCGTCGATTTCGTGCACCGCTGCCTGCTCTTCTACCAGCAGGAAAGCTGCGGACGCTGCGTCCCCTGCCGCATCGGAACCGTCCGCCTGCGCGAAACGGTCGAGACCCTGACCCGCGGCGGCGGCGCCTCCCCGGCGGACTTGAGCCAGGCGCTGGCTCCCCTGCTCGACACCATGAAGGTGACCTCAGCCTGCGGAATGGGCCGCAGCGTCCCCCTGGTCATGCGCGGACTGACCGAGTACTGCGCCCAGGAAGTGGAGGAACATCAAAACGGCCATTGCCGCAACCAGGTTTGCTTCAGGACCGGTCCCGGAGTGGAGGCCGCCCATGACTGATTCACCTAAGCCTGCTCAAGCCTACATGGACGGTCAGGCCGTCGACATCCAGCCCGGCCACAGCATCTTGCAGGCGGCCGAGCGGGCGGGGATCTGGATTCCCAGGCTGTGCGCCGACGAACGCGTGTCCGCCGTAGCCAGTTGCCGGCTCTGCCTGGTCAAGGTCGAGGGGGTGCCGGCGCCTGTGGCCTCCTGCGCCCACCCCATCAGCCAGGGAATGAAGGTCACCGTGGCCGACCAGGAACTGGAGGACTACCGGCGTACCATCCTGGGCTTGATGCTCTCCGAAAACCCGCCCGGTGAATGCCCGCGCTGCCGCGACTACGGCACCTGCGAACTGCACCGCCTGGCTCGGCTCTACGAACTCCAGGACGCGGCTCCCTGGCCGGCGGGACGCACCAGCGGAACGGCCCCCGACGACGACAACCCCTTCATCCACCGCGACTACAGCCACTGCATCTACTGCTACCGCTGCACCCGGGTGTGCAACGAAATCGAACAGGCCCACGCCATCGCACCCGCCGGACGCGGATTCGAAACCGGCATCGCGGCCCCCTTCGAGAGCCCCCTGCTGCAAAGCCCCTGCACCTTCTGCGGACAGTGCGTCCAGGTCTGCCCCACCGGAGCCCTGATGGACCGCAAGGCCGAGAACGTCCAGCGCCAGCCCGATCTCCCAGCCCGGGAGATCCGAGAGGTGCGCACCACCTGCCCCTTCTGCGGCACCGGATGCGGCATCCGCCTGCGCACTGCCGGAGATCGGCTGGTGGGCGTGCTGCCCGACTGGGAGGCCCCCGCCAACCGGGGGTCGCTGTGCGTCAAGGGACAGTTCGGCACCGACTTCATCCACAGCCGCGACCGCCTCACCCGGCCCCTTATCCGCCGCAACGGAGAGCTGCGCGAGTCCTCCTGGGAGGAGGCGATCGAGGTGGTCTCAGGCAACTTCAAGCGCATCCGCCGGGAATCCGGTCCCGAGGCCTTCGTCTTCTGGTCTTCGTCCCGCTCCACCAACGAGAGCAACTACCTGATGCAAAAGTTCGCACGCGCAGTGATCGGCACCCATTCGGTCGACAACTGCGCGCGTACCTGACACGCCCCCACGGTCGCCGGTCTGGCGGCCATGATGGGACGCGGGGCGATGACCAATTCCATCGCCGAACTTGAGGACGCGCCGCTGATCCTGGCGGCTGGAACCAATACCACCGAGAGCCACCCGGTCCTGGCCCTGCGCGTCAAGAAAGCCGTGGCCAAAGGCGCCAAGCTGATCGTGGCCGATCCGCGCGGCATCGAACTGACCCGCTTGGCCCACCGCTGGCTTCGCCTGCACATCGGCAGCGACATCGCCCTCTTCAACGCCATGGCCCGGGTCATCATCAAAGAGGGCCTCTACGACAAGGCCTTCGTCGAGGAGCGGACCGAGGGGCTGGAGGAGTTGGCCGCCATGGTCGAGTCCTACACGCCGGGACGGGCCCAACGCATCACAGGCGTCCCGCGAGAGCAGATCGTGGAGGCGGCCCGCGACTACGGCCGCGCCGAACGCGCCGCCATCATCTACACGCTGGGACTGACCGAGCACACTTGCGGCGTCCACAACGTGCAGGCGCTGGCCAACCTGGCCCTGCTGTGCGGCAACCTGGGCATCCCCTCGGCCGGCATCAACCCGCTGCGGGGACAGAACAACGTGCAGGGCGCGGGCGACATGGGATGCCTCCCCGCCATGCTGCCCGGCTACGGCAAGGTCATCGATCCCCAAGCCCGCCGCCACTGGGAAGAGGCCTGGGACTGCACGCTTCCCGGCCAGCCCGGACTCACCAAGCTGGGAGCCCTCGACGCCATCCTGGAAGGGCGCGTGAAAGCCGCCTTCATCATGGGCGAGAACACCCTCATCTCAGACGCCAACATGAGCAAGACCCGCCAGGCCCTGGAGTCGCTCGACTTCATGGTGGTGCAGGACCTCTTCCTCACCGAAACGGCCCGCATGGCCGACGTGGTGCTGCCCGCCGCCGCCTTCGCCGAAGTGGACGGGACCTACACCAACACCGAGCGGCGCGTCCAGCGGGTGCGGCGGGCCGTGCCGCCTCCAGGAGAAGCCAAAGCCGACTGGGAGATCCTGCGCGATCTGGCCCGCGCCATGGGACACCCCTGGGACTACCGCCTTCCCCGCCAGATCTGGGACGAGGCAGCCGACCTGACCCCCATCATCTCCGGCATCCGCTACGACCGCATCGAAGAAGGAGGACTGCAGTGGCCCTGCCCCGACCGCGACCATCCCGGCACCCGCTTCCTGCATGAGGGCACCTTCCCCTCAGGCAAAGGACGCTTCATGGCCGTGCCCCATACGCCGGTAGCCGAGCCTCCCGACCAGGAATACCCCTTCATCCTCACCACCGGACGCCGCCGCGCCACCTACCACACCGGCACCCAAACCGGGCGCGCGCTGGGATTCGACAGGATCGCACCCCACGAATGGCTGGAAGTCAGCCCCCAGGACGCCGCCGACCTGGGCATCCGCGACGAAGAGGAAGTCGACATCGTCTCCCGCCGCGGACGCCTGCGCCTGCAAGTCCGCGTCACCGACCGCTCGCCCTCGGGCGTGGTCTTCTCCAGCTTCGCCTTCCCCGACAAAGCCCCCATCAACCTGCTCACCACCGACGCCCACGACCCCGCCACCGACACCGCCGAATACAAAGCCTGCGCGGTGCGCCTGGAACGCCTGAGCGTTTGAATAAAACTCTTGCCCCGGAGAGTCGCCTGCCTATATAATCTGGATTTTAGAAATAAGAGCCATTGGAGTTTTGGGACAGGCGCATGGTCAAGAAAGTGACGCTGGGCGAGACGGAACAGAGGCTTTTGTTGGCTCTGTGGAGGCTGGGCGAGGGCGCCGGGGGAGCCGAGGTGCAGGCCGAGTTGGAGGAATGCATCGGGCTGCGCCTCTCGTTGAGCGCCATCCACTACACGCTGCTGCGCCTGGAAGAGAAGGGTTTTGTTGCCTCGCGTTTGGGGGATCCCCAGCCGGTAAGGGGAGGCAAGGCACGCCGGCTCTTTCGTCTGCGGCCGGCGGGAAAGGCGGCGCTGCGCCAGGAAAAGCAGGCCCTCAACGCACTCTGGGAGGGACTGGAGGAGTCGTCATGAGCGAACCGGCACCGCCTTACCTGGCCCGCCGCCTCGTCCGCCTGCTGCTGCCCGCGCAGGGCCGGCATTTCCTGGCCGACCTGGAAACGTCCTTCAAGCGCGACGCGGCTCAGCGGGGAGCCGCAAGAGCCCGGCTGCTCTATTGGAAGGAAGCCCTTTCACCCTCACTCCTTCGCCTGGCCTGGGAGCTTCGCCGCCGGCGTCGAGAGAGGGCCCCGCGCGGCCCCAAGGAATGGATCATGAGCCTTTTCAACGACTTTTCCCTCTCCCTGCGCGGTCTGCGGCGCGAGCCCCTGCTGACGGCTTTCGCCTTGCTCTCCCTGACCTTGGCCATCGGCGCCAACACGGCCGTGTTCAGCATCATTCATCCCTTGTTGCTGAGTCCGCTCAACCTGCCCGAAGCCGATCGGCTGGTGCGCCTGTGGGAGATCGCCGGACCTCATCAGGGCTGGGCCGTCTCCCCTCCAAACCTGCGCGATTGGAGAGAGCAGAACGAGGCTTTCGAGGTGCTGGGCGCCTACACCTTTCCTGAGAACTACAACCTCAGCCGCGACGGCCGTCCCGAGGTCTTGCGGGGCATCCGCTTCGAGCCCGAGATGGCCCGGGTGTTGAAGGTCGAGCCGATGCTGGGGCGCCTCTTCCGTCCCGACGAAGACCAGCCGGGCAAGTCTCAGGTGGCGGTGCTGAGCCATCGCCTCTGGCAGCGGCTTTACGCCGGGCGCGAGACGGCCGTCGGGGACACCCTCGAACTGGACGGCCAACCCCACCAGATCATCGGAGTGCTGCCTCCGGGCCTCCAATGGCCGCCCCGCTCGGGCATGGAGATCTACCGTCCGCTGACGGTGCCTCCCGACTTGGCCGGGAGCCGCAACAGCCATTGGATCAACGTGGCCGGACGCCTCAAGCCGGGCGTCAAGATCGATCAGGCCCGCCAGCAGATGCAGGCCATCGCCGAGCGCATCGAGCGACAGGAAACGCATCCCTTCGGGAAGCGGGGCGTGCGCATCTGGCCGCTCTACGACTCGTTGGTCTCGCAGTCCAAGGACGGACTGCACATGCTCTGGGGAGCGGTGAGCCTGATCCTCCTGATCGGCTGCGCCAACGTGGCCAACCTGCTGCTGGCCCGGGGCGTCCGCAGGCGTCCTGAGATGGCCGTCCGCTCGGCCCTGGGCGCCAGCCGTACGCGCCTCTTGCGCCTCCTGTTGGGCGAAGGTCTGATCTTGGCCCTGGCGGGGGGAACGCTGGGGGTGCTCCTCTGTCTTTGGATGATTCCCTACCTGACGGCCCTGCCGGGAAGCGGCATGCCCCTGGGCGAGACGGGTAGCGTCAGCCTTCCCGTGCTGGGCTTTTCCTTCTTGCTTTCGCTGCTGACCGCGCTGGCTGCAGGCATTCTGCCCGCACTGAGGGCTTCCCGCAGCCAACCCGATGCGGCTCTTAAGGAGCGCAGAAGCGGAGGCGGAGGCGAGACCCGGGATTGGCTGCGGGGCGGACTGGTGACCTGCGAGGTGGCCCTGGCCGTGGTGGTGCTGACGGCCGGCGGACTGCTGCTGAAAAGCTACTTCCGCCTGACGGCGGTCGACCCCGGGCTGGACACCCGCTCCGTCCTCACCGCTTCCCTGCCCCTCAACGGCCCCGACTACGACGAGGAATCCGAGCAGCAGGCCTTTTACCGCCGCCTGCTGGAAGAAGCGGCTTCCATGCCGGGAGTCCGCCACGCCGGACTTATCAGCCTTTTGCCGCTGCGCGAGTGGGGCGTCAGCACCCGCATCTACGTCACCGGCAGCGACGGAAGCCTGCAAGAGAGCAACGTTCCCTCCGAACTGCGCATCGTGGGCGGGGACTACTTTCAGGCCGCCGGGGTGGAGTTGCTGGCGGGGCGCCTCTTCCGTCCAGACGAGGAGCGGATGGGGGTCATCGTCAACCAGGCCTTCGCCCAGCGCTTCCTTAACGGCGAGAATCCGGTAGGACGCCGCATCGCCTCCAGCAGCGAGACGTCCCCCGAGGACTGGATCCCCATCGTGGGAATGGTGGCCGACGTCCACAACATAGGCCTGCACACCCAGCCGCGGCCCGAATTCTACATGCCCCTTTCCATCCAAAGCCGTCCTGACATGACGCTGGTGCTGTCGGCTTCGGTGGAGCCCATGAGCCTGGCCGAGACCTTGCGGGAACGGGTGCGGGGCATCGATCCGCGCCAACCGCTCAGCGATCTCAGCGTCATGTCCGAAGTGGTCCACCGCTCGCTGGCCGACCGGCGCTTCAGGACGCTGATGATGGGCCTCTTCGCCTTCATCGCCCTGGTGCTGGCCCTGACCGGCGTCTACAGCGTGCTCTCCTTCACCATCGGACGGCGCGTCTACGAGATCGCCGTCCGCTCGGCGCTGGGCGCTCGACGCCGCCACATCTATTCGCTGGTGCTGAAAGCGGGGCTGACTCCCGCCGCCGTTGGAATCGGCCTGGGCTTGGGGGCTTCGCTCTGGATCGCCCAGTGGCTGAGAAGCCAGCTCTTCGCCGTCCAGCCTATCGACCCGCTGGTCTTGATGAGCGTTGCGCTGCTCATGCTGGCGGTGGCATCGGCAGCCTCTCTGCTGCCCGCCCGCCGGGCCGCCCGCGTCGACCCCGCCGTCTCGCTAAGGGCCAACTGAAAAAGGGTACTTGCGAATCTCGGTAGTTGATCTTTGGGGGGTGGCACTTGGGCAGCCGCTTCCCCTTTCCCGATGGAGTCCTTAAGATCGTTAGTAGGAGAGCAGGCCGGCCCGGTTCGTCCAACCCATCGCCGGAGTCGCTCACCGCAAGGAAGGGCCCTCGATGGAGCTGACAGACTTCGTCCCATATGCCGTGGCTTTGGCGCTGGGACTGCTGGTGGGGATGCAGCGCGAACGGTCCAAGAACGAAGTGGCCGGGGTGCGCACTTTCGCCCTGATCACCGTGCTGGGGACGCTGGCCGCCCACCTTTCCCAGACCTTCGGCGGATGGGTGCTGGCCTCGGCCTGGATCGCCCTGGCCGCCATGATCGGTGTGGGCAACGTGGCCCGCATCGCCCAGGACGACACCGATCCCGGCATCACCACCGAGCTGGCGGCGCTGGTCATGTTCGGCGTGGGGGCGGCCCTCAAGGTCGAACTCACCCCGCTGGCGCTGGCCGTCGGCGGACTGGTCACCGTGCTCCTCTACTGGAAGCGTCCGCTGCATGACGTGGTCAAGCGAATCGGCGACCGCGAGTTCCGCGCCGTGATGAACTTCACGCTGCTGGCGCTGGTCATCCTGCCGGTGCTGCCCAACCGCGACTACGGCCCCTTCCAGGTGCTCAATCCCTTTCAGATCTGGCTCATGGTGGTGCTCATCGTGGGCATTTCAGTGGCGGCCTACATGGTCTACCGCCTGCTGGGCGCGCGCAGCGGAACCCTCGTCACCGGCATCCTCGGCGGACTCATTTCTTCAACCGCCACCACCGTCTCCTACGCCCGCCGAAGCCGCGACCTGGAAGGAAGCGCCAAAGTGGCAGCCGCCGTCATCATGATCGCCTCCACGGTGGTTTTCGGACGCGTCCTCTTCGAGGTGGCCGTGGTGGCTCCTTCAGTCTTTCCCCGCATCGCGGGTCCGCTGGCGGCGATGATCGTCATCATGGCCCTGATCACGCTTCCCTCGCTGTTCGGCCTGCGCAAGCAAGAGGCCGGACTGGCCGAGCAGGAAGGCGACCCGGCTCAAATCGGGACCGCGATCGTCTTCGGCGCCCTCTACGCCTTGGTGCTGCTGGCGGTTGCCGCCTCCAAAGCCTATTTCGGCGAAGGAGCCCTCTACCTGGTCGCCGGAATCTCCGGCCTCACCGACATGGACGCCATTACCCTGTCCACCGCCCAGTTGGTGAGGGCCGAGCAACTCGACGCCTCCACCGGATGGCGCGTCATCCTGGTGGCCTCGATGGCCAACCTGGTCTTCAAGTTCGGCGCCGTGGCCGCTCTCTCCAAAGCCCGTCTGCGCCGCCGCATCGCCGTCCTCTTCGGCCTGGCCTTGGCGGGCGGCGCTCTGCTGCTGCTCTTGTGGCCGGGCTGAGCCTTTGCTGGCGGATTTCTTTCCCCCAGTGCAGAAACTTCACCCTAAACACACCTCCTGGAAGCTTGTCAGAAGTCCTCTCAGGGTGTATCGTCAAAGATCACTCATATCGCTTTTCAGACGTACCTTGACAGATAAACCCCCTCAGGAGAGAGAACCATGAAGAGATTGGCTTTGTTGATCATGTCTTTGACGGTATTG
>DATIPQ010000106.1 GCA_035471785.1 Acidobacteriota bacterium | reverse complement strand
GGTGCGGACGAAGAGCGCGCCTCCCAGGGTCATCTGGCTGAAGGGATTGAAGACGACATGCGGGACGTCCTCGGCCACCCCATAGTCCTTGGCGTCGGACACGACGCCCACGATGGTGCGGTAGTCCTCGCTGACCCCGATGAAGCGCAAGTTCTTTCCTCTCCAGCCGATCCTCTGCCCCACCGCCTCTCGGTCGGGAAAGTAGTAGTCGGCCAGGGCCTGGTTGACCACCACCACCGGAGCCGCATCGGGCCTGTCGGTGGCCTGGAAGGTGCGGCCGTCGACCAGCGTCATCCCCAGGGTATGGAAGTAGTCGCTGGTCACGACGCGGAAGTCGGCCCGCGGAGGCGGAGCTCCCGGTTCGGTGGGCTTTCCTTCCACCTCGAACTCCATGGCGGCCAGCAAGGCGAAAACGCCCTGGGGAGCTTCCTTGAGCGGAATCATGCTGCCCAGGGCCGCCGAGCGCACGCCCGGGACAGCCGAAACGCGCTCCACCATGGTCGAAAGATAGGTGCGCAGCTCGTCCGGAGTCCGCCCGCCGTAGTAATCGATGGGGGTGCGCATGGTCAGGACTTCTTCCAGAGCCACTCCGCCGTCGTCGCTTTGCAGGTTCCTCAGCGTTTCCAGCAGCAGACCGGCTCCCACCAGCAGCACGAAGCTGACGCCGATCTGCACGACCACCAGCAGCCGCTGCATGCGGCGGCTGGCGAAGCGGGCGCTGGCGCGGGTGCCGCCCAGCGTCCCCCACTTTTGGGAAATGGCGCCGGGCAGCCGCGGCAGGAACGCGAAGAGAGAGGCCGATGCCAGGGCCAGAACCAGCGCCGCGCCGAGAACGGAGGTGTCGACGGTGATCTCGGAGGCCCGCGCCGAATAGCGGGCGATGTAGGCAGCCAGCAGGTCGACGCCCGCGGCCGCCAGAAGGATTCCCAGCGCGGCCCCCATCAGCGAGGGGATGAGGTTTTCGATCAGCAACTGGCGCCTGAGAGTGCGCGTCCTGGCGCCCAGTGAGACGCGTAGGGCCCACTCGTCTCCACGGCGCATCACCCGGGCCAGCGTCAGGTTGGCAACGTTGGCGCAGGCGGTCAGGAACACGAAGGCGGCCACGCCCAGCAGCATCAGGATGGTCGGCCGGGCGTCGGCGGCGAACTGGTCGCGCAGGCGGGTCAGCGACACGCTGTAGCCGTGGGCCGGATCGTAGGCTTCGGGGTACTCCTGGTGGAGGCGGCGGGTGACCGACTCGACCTCGACCCGTGCCGTCTCCAGGCTGGCGCCCGGCGCCAGACGCGCAAAGACTTCGGTCATGCGGTGGACGCGGTCATGCACCATGGTGGCGCTCAAATGGTGGGGACTCGACACCAGGTTGACATAGAGGTCCGTCCGCTCGGGATAAGGCGGAGCCGGCTCGGCCACTCCGATGATCTCGACGCTGCGGCCGTTCATGGTGACCGTACGGCCCACCGCGGCGGGATCTCCTGCGAACTGGCGCTGCCAGTACTCGTAGGTCAGCACGGCCACCGGAGCAACTCCGTCCCCGTCGTCGCTGCTGGCGATGACGCGTCCGATGCGGGCGCCCAGTCCCATCACCTCGAAGTAGTTGCCGGTCACGATGCCGGCGCGCACCTGCTGGGGCTCGTCCAGCCCCAGGATGGTGAAGGTCATGGCCGAGAACTCGGTCACGCCCTGGAAGCTGGGACACTGCTGGCGGTAGTCGTCGATCTCGGGGACGGAAAAGAAGACGTTATCGATGCGCGCCAGCTCGGCCGAGTGGCGCAGGTAGATCAGGCGCTCGCCGTCGCCATAGGGCAGCGGCTGCAGCCACACCCCGTGGACGACGCTGAAGATGGCGGTGTTGGCACCGATTCCCAGCCCCAGCGTCAGCACGAAGGCCAGCGCGTAGCCCGGGTATTTCAAGAGGAACCGGAGCGCCAGACGAACGTCGGTAAACCATTGACTTACAGCCATACTCTCACCTCGCGATTGGATCTCCCTGATCAATCGGCGCAAAAGAGGAACGTGGGCATCGGGATCGATGAAGCTGGGCGCTTTGACAGCGCCGTAGGCACGGGCGACCTGCGAGGCCGTCCCCAAGCGGGAGAGGGCTGAGGAGGTTGCATCGTCGACGCTGGCGCCCTCATCGACGAGGGCGGCAATGGTGTCCTCGAGATGCGCTTCCACCTCTTCCAGGATCCGCTCCACACCGGGATGGCTCGACTCCACACCGAACAGGGAGGCGAGTTCTCTGCCCAGCCTGCGACGGTACCCCTGCAGTTTTCGCGATGAGGTGCTCATGCGGTGTCCAGGACCGATTCCACGGCCTTTGCAAAGCTGCCCCACTCGCTGCGCTCTTGCGTCAGAGCGTCCCGGCCCTGCTGGGTCAGGTCATAGACACGGCGGCGGCGCCCGCCTACCGTGGCCCACGAACTCTTGAGCAGCTTCTTCGATTCAAGCCGGTGCAGCGCGGGATAGATGGTGCCTTCGGGAAGCTCCAAGGCCCCGCCGCTGGCGTCCGCCAGCCGCCGGACAATCCCATAGCCATGAGCCGCCCCGGCGCTGACCACGGCCAGCAGCAGCAGATCCAAATGCCCTTTCAGTCGTTCGCTCTTCATACCTAGCAATACTATACCTAGCTATACGAGGTATGCAAGAAAAAAGTTCCGCCGTTCAACTTGGGAGGTCATTTTCGACCTGCTTTCACATCCTCTCGAGTTCGGACTTGGAAATGCGGGGAGGACGGGTCACGAAGTCGGTGCGGATTCGCAGGCGTGAGTGCCGATGCTGGAGATGAGAACTCCAACCGTTGGCAAGCCAGCGCAGATCCAGCGGAGCCCCGAAACGGTAGCGCGCGCCGCGCCCATCCAGAACAGTCAGGACGTGCTCAAGAGCCTCGGAGTCCTCGCGTAGGATCCAATCGCCGTCTTTGCTCATGATGGCCAGCCGATGTACCACGACGGCCTGCCCCGAACTCAAAATGGCCCGCAGCCTTCCTTGGTTAAAGGCCCTGGTCAATTCCAAATAGGGACTGGTCATCGCTGATCCCGGCCGCTATGGTATCGTCTCGTCCTGCAACTCTGGCATTATATCGAAAAGCGGTTCAGAGCCCCGAATAAACTTCCGCCACGCCGCGTAGGGACAGGAGCGATTGAAAGAAGGGAGAGCCGCTCTGAAACCCGCAATCTTGGCAGTGCTTCTGATCGGCCTGCTGGCTGAACCTGGATCAGCGCAACCCAGTTATCCACGCTCAAGAGACTGGTGCCAAAAGCGCAGCCCCAACCAGTCCCAAAGCGTCTCAAGGAGCACTTTCTTGCTTTCTGAGAACCCCGAAGGGGTGCGATTCGCCCGCCCAGTGACTGTGTTAGAAGTCAAGTCCGGGCTCGCTGAAGGCGAGCGATTCGCCAGCCCAGGGTACAGCGAGGGCGCGAAGCGCGCGAGCGGCACCCTGGGTAATGGAAGAACCTCTAAAGAAACCTTGAAGGGGTGGAATAACGAGCCTTAGAAGTGTCATGTTGAAGACTTTTGCGACACCCCTCTCAAGTTGTGTTTTTGCTCACGGTCGGGCACGATTTATGTTCGACAGGTGAAGCGTATTAAGTCACTCTGCAGAATCTGGGCGCTCCCATGCGTGGGGAGTGCGGCGTTGGGGGTGCGGTGGGCGCGTTGGCGCCTGTCGGGATTCGTTCGCTTATGTTTTGCTAAGGAGGAATGATGAGAGGAGATCAAGTCGGGGGACCCATACGCTGGAGAATGCACATTCCGGTAGCGCCGGAGAAGGTCTTTGGAGCGCTCGACTCCGACCAAGGGCGCGCGTCGTTCTGGGCGGAATCGGCTGCTCAAGTGGATGGGCGCATCGAGTTCCAGTTTATCAACGGCTACACCTACAGGGGCAAAGTGATCGAGCGAAAACCTCCAAGGATATTTTCAGTCGAGTACATGGGTGGACCAGTTCGATTTGAACTGACGCCGGATGGCCGGGGCGGGACGGATCTTCTGCTGACGCACAGCGGAACAAGTCGAGATCAATGGAACGAGGTACATGCTGGCTGGCTGAACGTGCTCTTCCCTCTCAAGGGATGGCTTACGTTCGGTGTGGATCTGCGAAACCATGATCCCGAACGCTGCTGGGACCACGGTTACGCAGATCAGTAATTTCGCTCTCTTGACCCCCAAGAATTGCAGAGCCGCTTGCCGGAAGAATGCTCTGATCATGAGCGGCTCCTCGGAAGGCCGAGAGAAAAAGGCCTGGCATGAGGGCTGGCTGACGGCGCAGACCGACAAGGTGACCGGCGCCATCGTCGTCAACGATCTGAGCGGGAACCTGAGTGTCTGTCGGAGTAGAAGTAGCGGAGACTCGTTCCGTTTCCCTCGAAAGCGTCGGGCTTTCCAAGCAAGCCTTCCACAACAGTTCCACCTCTCAATGTGGTTTTGACTGGGTCCCGGTCGGATTCTCCAAGCGTTCCCTGAGACCGGCCAGCGCTCTCGCAAGTGCTGGAGAGGGCGCCGTGAACTTCTCTTGTTCGAACACCTCACGCAGCAGCGCTTCCCTTACCACCCCTCTAGCCTTCACTGTCTGCGCCGTGGCATCGAGGAAATCGAACCTTCGGCCCTCCATCGTTCGGCACGGCCCGAGATTGTTCGTATCTGAATCAAGCATGTGATAACAACCGCGAACCGTATCCTCGTCTTCGAATGTGAAGATGTAGACGTTGTCGAAGAGGAAGCTCGGGTCGAGAAGCAGGTATTGGCCCTCATCCACGAGATACGTCGCTATGACGGGATCGAACAGAACGTCCACGGCCAAGGCCTGAAATGGCAGCTGATTGGGCGTTGGATTAGGCAATTCAAAGGCCTGGAAGAAAGCATACTCGTCGTCGAAAGTTGAGTTGCCGATCATAAACTCGAGGAACCACCGGCCTGAAGGCTCGACCAGTCGACGGATGGCAGCCAGACCTTCCGAAATCGGAGGCTCGCCGGGCGGGACTGTCTCTCTTTCGGTCAGGTCGCTGACCGCAACCGTGGATAGCACGCTGCCAAAGCGTAGCCCCAAGGGGGCGAATTGGCAGTCTTCTCCATCGCGGCAGACAAGCTCTAACGAACCTCGGAAATCACTCCCTAGGGAGGGAAAGATCTCGCCTAGAGATCTGGCGGCCTGGACTTCGTCATTAAATGGAAAGAGCCTCTCGAAAAGCAGGACGCCCACTTCGTTAAACAGCCTAGCGGTGACCGCTCGGCTTGGGTCTTGCCTGAAAAGCGCAATACCGCTGTCCAATCCCATCCGGCGCTCGGCGAAGAGCGCGAACCGGTCGCCCAGAATGGAGGGAAGGACGCTGGCCTCACTTCCATCAGCGAGCCTGAAAATAGCGAGACCGGATACTTCCCGGGAGTCACCTTCAACAATCATGTAGCCTGTCCGGACGGGATCAGAGCTGCCGAGGCTCGTCAGAACGATGGTCTCGTGAGAGGCCAGCGTCATCTCCAAACTTGAACCGATTCCCGGAAGCGACTGTGGTTCTCCTTGGTCGTCGAAAACATGCAGTGTTGCGAGTGCGCTGGTCGAGGACGAATTGGTGATGGAGATCTGCATCGAGATCCCCGCTCCGTCCGCATAGTGGGGGAAGAAAAAACGTTCGCCGACCGTCCCTGCGAAGGCCGCCACAGCAACGTTGGCGAACACGAAGCAAAACGTTATCCCGAATCTGCAACCGAATCTCATGGATCGTCTTCCTTTCACTTCTCCTCCATCTCGGCCCGCACTGTCAGAGACTCGCCGGCCTCGACTTCAATCTTCCGCTCCCAGTCCTTGTAGCCTTTCTTCTTGAACTTGATCTTGTAGGAGCCGGGCTTGAGCCTTTTGGTCCTTGGCGCCGCTCCCGCATAGGCCCCGTCGATCTCAATCTCTGCCCCCTCGGGAACGGACTCCAGCCTGAGGACCGCCATGGACTCGTCCGCGGCGCCGCTGCGGGTGGCGATGGTCTCCTTCTCGTCTTTGATGCCCTCTTGATCGAACTGCAGGGTGACGTTTGAGACTGCCTCGACCGAACGCAGGACGCCGCGATAATTGCTCTTGTGAAGCTTGAACTCGACCGCCCCGACCATCTCTTGACCATCGTCGAAGGAGACCGTCAGGTAGTGCTTCTTTCCCTTGCTGAAGAGCAGGAGAGGGCTGACTACGATGGCCGTTTTGATGCGCCTTCCTGAAACGCGGCTGTAGAACAAGTCGGTGATGGCCTCGGTCGGGATGGAAAAATACTCCGCCCCGCCTTTGTTCGCGAACTTGACCTCTGAGGCCGAAACGACGAGGATCCCCTCCCTGCCCTGCTGGGCCGTGCCGAAGTCGGTCCTCAGTTCGACTTTCTTGAATGCTGTGTCCTGCGCGGCGGCTGAAGTGAAAACGGCCGCTGCAACAATCAGACCGAGAAGTTTCTTCATCATGTCTCCCAATCTCCTACTTTCCCGTACCGAAGCTCATGCGGACCCCGAGGCCGTGTCCAGCATCGCGCTTAGCTCATCCTTTGGAAGGCGGCGCCTGTAGCATGCCAAGCGCACAGCCGCCTTCAGCCCGTCGTCCAACATTACTGCGCTGATGTTAGTCGCGTTGTGTGAGTGTTCGGACATTGCTACCTGCGTGACTGTCGCCTTGGACCGTTGCCTTTCGAGACCGTTGCCACAATCAATATTTTCGTTCGCGGGCACAGACGCCCGCTTTTTCGGGGCAGCAACTTGGGAGAACAGACCCTTCGGCCGGTAGCCATCCGAGACTCTTCGTTCGTGGGCACTCCCTCACTTTCCGGGGCGCCGCGTCCGTCGAGCCTGGGGGAACGCCCCTGAAGTGTGAAAGCTGGTATCGCTGAAGGTTGTCGCAAAGTATAGAGGCTTGAATCCAAGCTGTCAACGGACTTTAGGTTATGGGTGAGAAATATATTGTCATCATTCCTTAGATTTCCCAACTTTTAGAGAAAATGACAGCCTTCCTTGGACAGCCGGCTTCGCTCTCAGTCTCTCCTCAGCCTAATAGGTACGCCTCAATCGCCCGTGCCAGGCAGTACGGAATAACGGCGGACGCAGCCCCATCGCGGCCCCAGCGCCTGTTTCGGGCGCTCTCGAACCATCTTGCCGATGACCAGGGAGATGGCTCAGCTTGGTAGATTACATCCCAGTCGCCACGCCTTCCGCATGCTACGGCATCTGGAATCAGTGCTGCCGGTCATAAGTTCTGAGCCAGGGCCCTCCGTTCTTGTCCCTGACAGGGACAGATTCGCCGGCCCAGCGTGTTAGAAGTCCGGGCTCGCTGAAGGCGAGCGATTCGTCAGCCCAGGGTCAGCCCCGGCGAGCGCAAGCGAGACGGCGGCGCCACCCTGGGTTTCAGACGGCCAATGTGCGAACGCTGAAAGCGTGGGATAACGCCACAGAGTGGCTCAAAACTTCTGACGCACTCACTACTTCGACCCGACCTCCTGGCCCGCGGACGCCTTGACGATGGGCAGCCTGATCTGGGACGGATGGGCCGATGAGTGGTGGACCTTGTTGTGAGCCACCCGGCCCTCTTTCTCGTCGTAGTTGTTTCCGCCGGTGTTGAGGTTGCGGTCGAAGCGGGGGAAGTTGCTGCTCGACACCTCGATGCGGATGCGGTGTCCGGCAGCGAAGTAGTTGCTGGTCGACATGGGACTCACCGGAACCTTGTAGACCTCTCCCGGACGCATGAAGACTTCCTTGTCGTATCCCTCGCGGTAGCGCACGCGCTGGATGGTCTCGTCGAGGTTATAAGCCCGTCCGTCGGGATAGACGTCGATCAGCTTGACGGTGAAGTCGGTGTCGGGCGCGTCGGACTCCACGTAGAGGTCGATCTCGATGGTTCCGGTGACTTCCACCCCTTCGCTCAACGGCTCGGTGGAGTAAACCAGGATGTCGTTGCGGGTCTCCATCTGCTGCTGGTCGAAGGAGCCTCCCTCGACGGCGTTGCCCGTGCAGCAGACGTTGCCCCCGTAGGACGGCACCGGGTTCATGGGGTCGTAGGTGAAGGCGTCCGGGGGCTGGTCGTTGCCGGGGGCTTGGCGGGAGAGGCGCCCGTCGCCGTGCAGCGAGTTGGCGCTGCCGCCGCTGTGCAGGTAGAAGGTGACCATGCGTGCGTCCTCGGGCGGCCAGGTGTCCGAGGACTGCCACTTGTTGGCTCCCATGGTGAAGTACTGCACCCGCGGCGTGTTCTCCAGGACGCCGTTCTTCTCATTCTTGAGCCAGTAGTCGAACCATGCGTAGACGAGGCCTTCGTGGTCGAAGCTGGTGTCTCCCAGGTAGCGCTCGCCCACCACCTTGTCGGGGCCGGCCAGCCGGTAGCGGCAGTGCAGCGAGGGGGCGATGACGGCGTACTGGTTGCGCCTGACCGCCGGGTCCTGGGCGTTGTTGCGGACGTGGTTGAAAAGGGCCAGGTTGGGTCCCGTCGACACGTCGTACCAGGACATGAACCAGAGGCTGGGGACTTCCAAAGGCATGTCGTCGTGGTAGAGTCCGCCCCGGTACCAGGCCGGATCATCGGGCTTGCGCTTGATCATCCCCTCGAAGATCCCGCGGGGACCGTTCACGTTGCGCATGATGTCCTGCACCGGCAGGTGGCGCAGTCCCTGCGACCAGTCCACCCGGGGCATCTCGGGGGCCAGGTCGTAGAAGCGCGAGACCCGCACCAGGTCTTCTTGGGTGAAATACTCGGGAAAGGTGGGGCGCTGGACGTTCTGGTTGCCGTAGAGCCAGGCGATGAAGAGCATCTGAACGGCTCCGCCGCGGTACCAGTTGCCCTGCTCGTAGAATCCGCCCACGCGTCCCACGCCGGCGCCGAATCCTTGCGGAACCATGGCCACCAGGGCCGGATGTCCCAGGGAAGCCACTCCCATCTGCCATTCGGCGGTGGAGGAGCATCCGAAGGTCCCCACCAGTCCGTTCGACCAGGGCTGCTCGGCCATCCAGCTCAGGGCGTCGTAGCCGTCAGTCCGGGGCGGTCCCAAGATGTCCCACTTTCCCTCGGAAAAGAACTTGCCGCGTTCGTTCTGCACGACATAGGCGTATCCCCGCTTGACCACGTCCAAGGCCCGCCGCAGTGTGCGTCCCGAGAGCTCGCCGTCCCTCCAGATATTGAAGTTGTAGGGCGTCCTGGAAAAGATGACGGGTACCGGCTGATCGGTCTTGGGCCGGTAAACGTCGGTAGCCAGCCGCACCCCGTCCCGCATCTGCACCATGATCTTCTGATCGATCACGGCGATCTCCTCCAGCTCCTTGAGAATCTCCTCAGCCTCTTGCTGCGCCAGCAGTCCGCCCCGGGGCGCACCCAGCAAAACCAGGCTCACAAAGAAAACAAGAACCCCACGTCTCATCACGATCCCCCTATGGCAAATTGTCCGGAGCAGTTCCAATTCGCCTTATGGTACACGACCCCAACAAGGCAAGAAAGAGCCTTATCAACACGAGCATTCACCGTGATACAATCATGCTCGGAACGTAGTACGCGAGAGCAAGAAGGTCTGCGATGAAGAGCGTCCGGCTGGACAAGTCGTTGGAAGCCAAGCTGCAAGAAGCCGCCCGTATCAGCGGGCAATCCGTCTCCAGTTTGATCCGTGTTGCGATCGAGGAACGCTGCCGGGACATTTTAGGCCAACGCTTGGCTCCGCGGCTGGCGGACGTCACAGGCGTGATCAAGAGTGGAGGCGGCCGAGCCCGTAGATCAGGAGAGGCTTTCGCCGAGCATCTGCGATCGAAGAAGGGCGATCGAAAGTGATACTTGTCGATGCCGGCCCTCTGGTCGCCATTATTGACCGCGGAGAACCCGATCACAACGCTTGCGCCAAGGCCCTTTCTTCGCTCTCCGCCCCTATGTTGACCACCTGGCCGGCCTTGACCGAAGCGATTTACCTGCTGGGCGCAGCGGGAGGCTGGCCCGCCCAAGAGGCCGTGTGGAAGCTCCTGGACAGAGGCGATCTGCAGCTCATCGATTTGGATGATGCGATGCGGGAGCGCGCCCGCGCCTTGATGGCCAAATATCAGGACCTCCCCATGGATCCGGCCGACGCCACTCTGGTCTCCGCCGCCGAAGTCCTCAACGTCACGCGGGTCTTTACCCTGGACTCCGATTTTCACGTCTACCGGCTCAAGGGCAACCGCTCCTTCCAGGTGATTCCGTAACTCCGAATCGATTTCCTGCGATCGGTTGACAAAAATCCTCGCACGTTCTTACTATTGTCTTACTGGAGGCGCATGTGACCAAGAAGGTGAAGATTTCGACGAAGGGGCAGTTAGTCATCCCGCAGGCGTTCCGCGAGCGGCATGGTTGGGGGGCGGGGACGGTCCTCATCATGGAGGACGAGGGAGACAGGATCGTGGTTCGTGAGGCGCCTGAAGTCCCGGAGACCGACCTGGAGGAGCTTCTCGGTTGCACGGGCTACCAAGGCCCGCCCCGAAGCCTCGAGGAAATGGAGGCAGGGATCGCAAAGGGCATTGCCGAAAGGACCAAGAAGCCATGACGGGGCTCGACACCAACGTGGTGATCCGGGTCGTCACAGCCGACGATCCTAAGCAGTTGCCCCAGGCTCTCTCTGTTTTTCGGGCCGCACGGCCCCTCTATTTGAGCAAGACGGTACTGCTGGAGACGGAATGGGTGCTGCGCTACAGTTACGAACTCTCAGCCTCGGTCATCCACAAGACTCTCCAGCGTCTGATTGGCCTCTCCTCCCTCACCGTGGAGGACCGCGATCGAGTCATCGCTGCCCTCGATTGGTTTTCAAAAGGCATGGACTTTGCGGACGCTCTACATCTGGCCTCCAGCCAGCCCGCCGACGAATTCGTCAGCTTCGACAGGTCCTTGGCCCACCGAAGCGCCGAGCTAAAGACGACGCCACCCGTTCGACTGCTGGATAGCTAAAGCCTTTTCTTCGAATCTTCCAGCGTCCTGAAAAAATCGAATCTCGGTGGAGTGGTTGGACCACTACTTTCCATTTCCCCGTCAGGATGCGGCCGCATCCGCCCACTGCTTGGTGTCGGTGTACTGCTGGAAGCGGACGACCTTGCCGTCGCGCAGATTCCACACGTGTGCGAACTGGGCGTCGACCGGCGTGCCGGTGGCCTTCATCTTCCCCCGGTATCGCCCTTCCACGACGACGGCGTCGTGGCCCTCGATGAAGTTGTGAGGCAGAGCGGCGAAATCTTCAATGTCGGAGGCAAGTCGCTGAAACACACCTTCGGCCACCGCCTGCGGTCCAACGTATGGGTTGCCGTCGGCATAAAGGAAGTTGTCTGCCTCTGTCCATTCGATCTGGGAGTCGAGAGCGCCAAGTACCGCCGCTACGTCCCCCCTGCCCAAGGCCTCGTACAGCGCCTTCACAATGTCACAGCTCTTTCCCATGCTTCTCCCCCTTTTTATTTTCCACGTCTGGCACCAGCCCGCATGAATCCGGGAATCCGCGACTAATAATACCTCAGTCCCTCCGGCGCCACCCTGGGTTTTAGACGGCAAAGGTCCGAAAGCTGAAAGCGTGGAATAACGCGACAGGGTGGCTCAAAGCTGCTCAAGCCTAATGCCGGGCATCGGCTGGCCGCTTGAGCGGCTCGGACTCCCGCTCCGGAGAGGAAGGATCGAAAAGGCCCTTGCGATGGAAATAGACCATGCTGGCCACGGCGCGCATGGGCTTGGTGCGAAGCAATAGGTTGAAGGCCAGATCGCTTTGAAAGTGGTCGAAGAGAAACCGGAGCAGACGCTTTGCCCGGAAGCGCGGATAGGAGCTGACGAACCAGCCGCTGGGATCCTCTCTCTTGCCGGAGAGATAGTCGACGATGGCGTGACCCGCCGCCAGACCGTGCTTCAAGGCGGTGTGTATCCCGCCGGCCGTTACGGGAGACACCATTCCGGCCGCATCGCCAACCAGCATTACGCGGCTCGCCGCAACCGGATTGACCACTCCTCCGCAGGGAATCAATCCGGCCCGCACGGAAGCCGGACGGACGCCTCCGAAATCGAAGATCGGCGAGATCTTCTCCAGGAACCGGCTCATGGCGTCTGTCGGCCGGACGCCGTCGGACCTCACGCGGCGGGCCAGTCCGACCTGCACCATCCCGACCCCGGCCACCACCCATCCGATGTAACCGGGCGCCAGGCGGCGGTCGATGAAGCAGTGCAGTTTGTCGGGTTCGTCGATCTCGACGCCAGGATATTCGTACTCGACGCCAAACAGAAACTTCTCGCCCTGTCCCAGGCCCAAGGCTCTGGCGACGCGCGAGTTGGGGCCGTCGGCGCCGACCAGATAACGGGAGGTGCCGATGTCACCGAGGTCGAAGCCGCTCTGGGTTCGCTCAGCGTCTTTGAAGGGGGTCCGAAAGGCGAGACGCGCACCGGCCTCTTCGGCCTGCCCTGCCAGCCAGCGCATGACCCGCGGGGTATCAGTGGCGAGAAAGTAGTAGCCCGGCGCCGCCAGATCGACATAGCGGAGACTGGGCGCATAGAGGCGGACCCCGTTGATGCGGCGGACCAAGTCGGCCGGAAGTCCGTCCAGAAGCGCCACCTGGTCAATCGCGTCCTTGACGATGATTCCGGTGGTGTGAACCTTCTCGCCGGCGTCGGACTTCTTGTCCAACACAGTGACCCGCATGCCGCCGTGCGCCAACGCAGTTGCACAAGCCAATCCCGCAAAGCTCGCCCCCACTACCGTGCAATCCATGTTTTTCATTTCGGGACTCGGCATGGAGAGTTCGTCGCCAAGAAGCGCCTCTGGTTGCGGTTGAGTGGCACCGACCCGAATAACTTACCACAGCGCTGTCTCACGCTCGCTGTCTGGCTGAAGATTCTCCACGTATGATGGGGACATCGTTGAGGTCATAGGCGCATGGCGACTTCCGGGTCGGAAAAGGGCGGCCGTGGACTCTTCAGCTTCCTGGGGCTGCAGCGCAGCACCGTAGGGGTGCTGGCCATGGTAGTGCTGGTGGGGATGGGGGAGCGGATGGCGGAGCGCTTTTTGCCCATCTACCTGCTGGCGCTGGGCGGCGGGGTTCTGGTCATCGGGCTGCTGCAGGCCATGGACAACCTGCTCTCGGCGCTCTATTCCTTTCCGGGCGGATACCTGGCCGACCGCATCGGGACCAAGAAATCGCTGCTGATCTTCAACCTGGTGGCCATGAACGGCTTCGCCATCGTCATCCTGTTTCCCTCCTGGCAGGCCGTGCTGATCGGGGCGGTACTGTTCATCTCCTGGTCGGCTATCTCGCTGCCGGCCACCATGAGCCTGATCTTTAAGGTCTTGCCCCGCAACAAGCGGACCATGGGCGTGAGCATGCACTCGCTGGTCAGGCGCATCCCCATGGCGCTGGGCCCTCTGTTGGGCGGACTCTTTATCAGTTTGTGGGGCGAAAGGGCGGGAGTCCGCCTGGCTTTTGTGGGAGCGTTGGCCATGGCGGCCCTGGCTTTAGCCCTGCAACAGCGCCTGATTGAATCCGACGACCTCGACGAGCACCCCTTCTCCCCCTTCGAGGTGGTGGAGCGAAATCCATTGAAACTGCTGCGTCAGATGAGCCCGGCCATGAAGAGGCTGCTGGCGGCGGACGTCCTGATCAGGTTTTGCGAGCAGATCCCCTACGCCTTCGTGGTCGTGTGGTGCATGAAGACCATCGAAGAGCCGGTCTCCGCCCTGCAGTTCGGCTTGCTGACCACGATCGAGATGGCCACGGCGGTGCTGGTTTACATCCCGGTGGCCTATCTGGCCGACCGCAGCGTCAAAAAGCCCTATGTCCTTGCCACTTTCGTCTTTTTTACCCTGTTTCCGCTGCTGCTGCTCTTCAGCCGCTCCTTCGAGTGGCTGGTGGCGGCGTTCGTCCTGCGCGGACTCAAGGAGTTCGGCGAGCCCACCCGCAAGGCCCTCATCATGGACCTGTCGCCTGAACAAGCCAGGGCCAGCATGTTCGGGCTCTACTACCTGGTGCGGGATACCTTTGTTTCGGCGGCAGCCTTGGGCGGTGCCTTCCTGTGGCAGATCAGCCCCCAGACCAACTTGCTGACGGCCTTTGCATTCGGGGTCATCGGGAGCGCCGGCTTTGCGTTTTTCGGGCGGGAGGTGAACCCAACGAGGGAGGAGGCGGATAGCTCGGCGCAGAATTAAGCACTTCCTAAATCGCCGTAAGGGACGCGCCTCCCACGGGTGCTGCTCCGCATCGCCCCGCGCGAGGAGTAGGACGAAAGGCAAAGCAACTTTGATAAGCTGTTGCGCATGCACAGACGGCGGCCTGCAAGCGCTCTTCTACTGGCGGGACTCCTCCTCACTTCACCTTGCCTCATTCGGGCCCAAAACGGAGACGGGGCGGCGCCTCCCGAGTGGCATCAGTGGAGGGGACCCAACCGGGATGGCGTCTCGGCCGAGACGGGACTCCTGCAAAGCTGGGCGGAGGACGGTCCTCCACGGGAGTGGCGGGTGAGGCTGGGGACGGGGTACTCGGGCATGGCGGTCTCCCAGGGACGGCTGTTCACCCTCTATGCCGATTCTGAGAGCGAATATGCCGCCGCTTTCGACGTCCGCGACGGGAGCCGCGTCTGGAGAGTGCGGCTGGGGCCGCGCTTCGAAAACGAGTGGGGTGACGGGCCCCGAGCCACGCCCACGGTGGACGCCCAGCGGGTCTACGTGGTCAGCGGCTCCGGCTTCCTCATGGCTCTGGCCACAGCCGACGGCCGCGAGCTTTGGGGCATCGACCTGCCGCGGGCCTTCGGAGGGCATCCCCCCGACCTGGGTTACTCGAATTCGCCTCTGTTGCTCGACGGACGCCTCTTCGTGACCACCGGCGGACGCCACAGCCGGGCCTTCGCGGCTCTCGACAAAGCCGACGGCCGCGTGATCTGGGAAGGGCACACCGATCCGCCCGGATACTCTTCTCCCATCGCCGTGACGGTGGACGGAGTCCCTCAGGTGATCTTCTTCGCCGGGGCTTCAGCCCGGGGCTTGGCCCCTGACGACGGAGAGATGTTGTGGCGCGTCGCTTGGCCCAACAGCGCCAACGAGAACGTGGCCACGCCGGTCTTCGTAGCCCCCGACCGGGTCTTCCTCTCAGCCGCTCACCGGGGCGGCGCGCGCATGCTGCGCCTGCGGCTCCAAGGAGACGTCTTCCAGGCCGAGACCGTCTGGCACAGCCGGGTGATGAAGAACCACTTCTCCTCCTGCGTCTACTACCAGGGCTACATCTACGGCTCCGACCGCTCCACCCTGAAATGCATCGACCCTCAGGACGGAAGCGAGAAATGGAGCACCCGCGGATTCGGCGAGGGTTCGCTGGTGGCGGCCGAAGGACGCCTCTACATCCTGGGCACCTACGGCAAACTGGCCCTGGCCGAGGCCACCCTCGAAGCCTACCGCGAGATCTCATCCTTCCAGGCCGTCAACGGCAAAACCTACACCCCGCCAGCCCTCTCCGGCGCCCGCCTCTACCTGCGCAGCACTTCCGAACTCACCAGCCTCAACATCCGCCGCCCCGATTGAGTTCAACGCCTTGGGTGTTGGCCCATACAAATGGAATAATCGTCAGAAACAGGGGGCGATCGTGGCTGATGGCACTCATCTCCAGGTGAGACACAAATCAGCCCCGCCGCAGATTGGAATCGAACTCACCCCCCAAATGGCCAGCAAGAAGAACTTCACGTTTTCGCATCCCGATCATCGGGGCCATCTTTGGGCCCCGTCCCCCACTCCCGGAATCCTTGAGGTAGACCCCAACCACACCCCCCGTGTGGATGCCCAGATCGGCCCAATTCAAATCCGGGCGCGAATTCCGCAAAATCGTTTTTGCGCGAGTCCTAATCGTTGAGAACCATGTCGGTCAAAAGCGACGCGCGCACAATGAGTCCGTCGTTATAGTCGATCAGGCCCAGATTTCGAAACTTGTTCATGAAAAAATTCACGCGCGGCCTCGTGGTGCCGATCATTTCCGCCAGAATCTCGTGTTTTATGGAGGGAATATGCACGTCCGGCGTGACCTCGTCTTTGCCGAAGCGGGCCAGCTTCAAGAGCGCCCGCGCCAGCCGTTTCTCGCTCTTATTAAAAAGCTGGTCGCACAGATCTTCCTCCAGTTCGAGGTTGCGACTCAGCAGCAGACCGATGAATCGCTGGGCAAATTCGGGCTTGCTTTCGATGGCCCGCTTCAAGGTCGCCTTGTTCACTTGAACCACCGTCGAGGGTTCCAGCGCTTCGGCCGTCCCCACCCTCGCCGTCTGGCCCATCATGCAACCTTCACCAAAAAACTCGCGCGGCCCCAGGATCTGAAGGGTGGCTTCCTTTCCAACCACAGACACCACGGAAATTCGGACCTTGCCCTGTTCAATAAAATAG
>DATIPQ010000105.1 GCA_035471785.1 Acidobacteriota bacterium | reverse complement strand
AAAACGGCGGCCCTGGCTCAGAACTTATGACCGGCAGCACTGGGATCTATTCCTTGACCTGGATGTGCAGTTCATCGAGCTGCTTGGCATCCACTTGCGAGGGGGCCTGGCACATCAGGTCGACGCCGCGGGCGGTCTTGGGGAAAGCCATGACGTCGCGGATGGAAGTGGCGCCGGCCAGCAGCATCACGATGCGGTCCACCCCCATGGCGATGCCCCCCAGCGGGGGCGCGCCGTAGCGCAAGGCTTCGAGCAGGAAGCCGAAGCGGTCCTGAGCCTCCTGAGGACTGATCCCCAATGCGGTGAAGACCCGTTTCTGCACGTCTTCCTGGTGGATACGGATGGATCCGCCTCCGATCTCCAGGCCGTTGAGGACCACGTCGTAGGCCAGCGAGCGCACGGCGCCCGGATCGGACTCGATCTTGTCCAGGTCCTGAGGGGCGGGCGCCGTGAAGGGATGGTGCACCGAGTAGTAGCGCCGGGTCTCTTCGTCCCACTCGAAAAGCGGAAAATCGTAGACCCAAAGGAAATCCCAGCGGTCTTTCTCGACCAGATCGAGCTCTTGTCCAAGGTGCAGGCGCAGGGCCGCCAGCGAGTCGTGGACCACCTTGAAAGTCCCCGCCACCATGAGCACGATATCGCCCTCCTCGGCCCCGGCCTTGGCGCAGGCCGCCGAGAGTTCGGCTTCGGGAACCACCTTGGGCAGAGAGGACTTGAAGCCGCCCTCCTGCCGCTTGATCCAGGCCAGTCCCTTGGCGCCGTAACGGCCCACCACTTCGCCCAGCAGGTCGAGCTCCTTGCGCGAGTAGCCGGCCTTGCCGGACACCCGGATGCCCTTGACCATGCCTCCGCCCTCAAGGATCTTGCGGAAGACGTTGAAGGGCGTCTCGGCGAAAGCCTCCCCCACGTCGCTCAGCTCCAGCCCGAAACGGGTGTCGGGTCGGTCGGTGCCGAAGCGGTTCATGGCCTCGTCGTAGGTCATGCGCTTGAAGGGAATCCCGGGTTCGACGTCGATCACCTTGAAGATCTCCACCAGCATTTTCTCGACGACCCGATAAACCGTCTCCGGACGCGGGAAGGACATTTCGATGTCGATCTGGGTGAATTCCGGCTGGCGGTCGGCGCGCAGGTCCTCGTCGCGGAAGCACTTGACGATCTGAAAGTATTTGTCGAAGCCCGAGATCATGAGGATCTGCTTGAAGATCTGAGGCGACTGGGGAAGCGCGTAGAACTGTCCCGGATAGAGCCGGCTGGGCACCAGGTAGTCGCGTGCGCCCTCGGGCGTCGAGCGGGTCAAAATAGGGGTTTCGATCTCCAGGAAACCCATCGAATCCATCACCCGGCGGGTGGCCATGGTGGCCTGGTGACGCAGCTTCAGGTTGCGCTGCATGCTGCTGCGCCTGAGGTCGAGAAAGCGATAGCGCAGTCGGGTTTCTTCGACAGCCGAGGCGGCTTCAGTGATGGCGAAGGGAGGCGGTTCGCTGCCGTTGAGCACCCGCAGGTGAGAAATCTGGACCTCGACCATTCCGGTCTTGAGGGAGGGATTGATGACCTCCTCTCCGCGGCGCACCACCTTGCCCTCCACGGCCAGGACGAACTCGGAGCGCACTTTCTTGGCCTTCTCCAACACGCCCGGACGCCCCGGAGAGGCCACGCACTGCACCACGCCTTCGCGGTCACGCAAATCGAGGAAGATCAGATTGCCCAGATCGCGCCGGGTTTCCACCCATCCCATCAGGGTCACGGTGCGGTCGACAAAGCTCTCGTCCACCTCACCGCAATAGCACGTGCGTTCCCACTCTCCCAACTGATCCAACGCCATAGGGGCCTACTTCCTAATCTCAGCCTGTCCTTCCAAGACCTCAACCCGGGCCCAACGCCCAACCCAAAACGCCCAATTATAAGGCCAATCCCACCCTGCATCAACGCAGCCGCCGCAAGAGCTGCAGCACCTCCCCCCTCTGCGGCGATAGCCAACCGAATGAGGGTCAGCCTGAATTGGGCACGTTGTAGAATAGAGGAACGGAACGGAGTTCAATATGAGGAAGACGATGCTGTGGTTGACGGCGGCGCTGATGCTCTCGCCGGCCTGGGGGGTGTGCAAGGACCGGGAGGTCAAGGGATACATCACCCGGATTCATCCGGGACAGAACGCCTTCGAGATCTGGCGCAATCAGGTCGAGGTGCCTGAGGACGTGGAGTTCGAGGTCAAGGACAACGAGCGGGGCCTGCGCATCAGCCTGGAAGATCTGCGCCTGGGGATGCACGTCAAGGTGAAGGGAAAATTCGACGACAACAAGTACCGGCTGACGGCGCGCAAGATCACGGTCGATGCCGACCAGTTCGAGAACAACATCCAGCGCACTGCGGTCCTCTATCAGGACCTCCTCAATCTCGAGCCCGCCGGCTCGGGCTGGAACGGGTGGTTGCGTCTGGACGGACAGGCGATACGTATCACGCCCCAGACGGTAGTGTCGTTCCAACTCAACCGGGTGGAAAAAAAGCTGGCCAAGGAAGCCGAAAAAAAAGAGGACGACGACTTCGAGGACGAGGATTCCGAGGACTTCGAATTTCAGCCGCTGAGCTCGCTGGAGGACGTTCGCGCCGGAGACATCTGCGAGTACACGGGCCGGCGCAACGAGGACGGAACAGTCACGGCCACCCGCCTGGTCTTCCGCAAAAACGACCGGGAGAAGAACGAAGAGAAGCTTTTCAAGAAACTGGCTCTCTCCGAGAAGCCCTCCGACGAGGGAAAGCATGGACGCCTCCAGGTGGGAGGCTACAAGTTCAAGACCTACCCGGACCAGGCTGTGACCATTTACGTGCGCTATGTGGGCCAGCGCCTGGTGCCCGACTACCAGAACGAATTGCCCGCCGGAGATCCCCGCAAGATCGACTTCCGCTTCTACGTGGTGGACGGCGACAAGTATCCCAACGCCTTCGCCTTTCCCAACGGCGTCATCGGCATCAACACCGCCATGCTGCTGATGCTCGAGAACGAGGCCCAACTGGCGTTCGTGCTGGGACACGAGATCGCCCACGCCCTCAACGAGCACACCTACCGTCAGTTGATGTTTCACCGCAAGAAGCGCATGGCCATGAAGATCGGCGGCATCGCGGCCGCCGTCCTGGGCCAAAGGCAGGTGGCCAACACCTTGGTGCTGACTCAAGCGGCCATCACCAACGGCTATCAGCGCTTCCTGGAAGACCAGTCCGACCGCTACGGCCTGCGCTTCGCCGCCGACCGTGGATACGACCTGCATCAGTCGGTGCAGGTGTGGATCAACATGATGCGCAATTTCGGCGATTCGGGCAGCAACTTCTTCTGGTCCAGCCACAGCTCTCATTCCGAACGGATCAGCTACCTGCTGGTGGAGATCGGCAACAACTACCCACGCGAGGCCGCCGGAATCGACACAGAGCAGGAATTGGGAAGTGACCGCTACCAGACCCACACCGCAGCGCTGCGCCAAGACCCCCGCCTCAAGAAGCTGCGCAAGCGCATGGAGAAATACCGCGAAAAGTACGAGAAGGAAGAGGGGCAATTGCGCTACTGAGCCGCTTTGCCGCCGGTTCCGCATCCGATAAACTGCAGCAGGAATGAAGTACGCGGTTTTAGGCGCTTCGGGCGCCGTGGGAAAGGCTCTGGTACCCCTGCTGGCGGAGACGGGCCAATCGATCCGTGTGGTGGGGCGCTCGGCGGACAGCCTGAGGGAAACCTTCGGCGCCTTGCAGCCCCAGGTTGAAATCTGTGCGGCCGACATCGGTGAGTCCGAGGGGGCCGCCAAAGCCACCCGGAACGTCGATACGCTCTTCTACCTTGTGGGAGTTCCCTACCCCAAGTTCGAGCTGCATCCCGAGCTGACCCGGAGCTGCCTGCGGGCGGCCGAGGCGGCGGGAGTGCGGCGCTTCGTTCACGTCAGCACCGTCTATCCCTACGGACGACCGCAGACCAAGCGGGTAGACGAATCCCACCCCCGCAATCCCCAAACCTTCAAGGGGCGCATGCGCAAAGAGCAGGAAGACCTGGTCTTCGCCGCCGACGATCCCCAAGGCATGCGCACCACCATGGTGCGTCCGCCTGATTTCTACGGGCCCACATCGGAACTCAGCTATGTGCGAGCCATCTTCGATGCCGCCTTGGATGGCGGCAAAGCCAACGTGATCGGCCCCATCGACACCCCTCACGAGTTCATCTTCGTCCCCGACCTGGCCGCCGTCCTGCTGGCCCTGTCGGGCAAGGAAGAGGCCTACGGCCAGGCCTGGAACGTGGCAGGTCCTGGACTGATCACCACCCGCCGCTTCGCCGAGATGGTCTTCGAGGAAGTCGGACAGACCCCGCGCCTGCGTGCGGCCAACAAGCTGATGCTGCGCATCCTGGGCCTTTTCGACCCCTTCCTGCGCGAAGTCGTGGAGATGCACTACCTGTGGACGACTCCCGTGGCCCTCGACGACAGCCGCCTGCAGGAACTCCTCCCCGACCTGCAAAAGACCTCCTACCGGGACGGCATCAAGGCCACCGTCCGAGCTATGCGGGCTTCGCACCTCCCAACTCACAACGACCAACTCCCAACGGATTGACGGCTGCTTGCAACACTTGTGAGTCTTGAGTTGGATATTGGGCATTGGAAGTTCGACCGAATGCGGAGGTTCGACCACACTCGCGCCGCGCCGGGCTGATCAGCGCGTTAGCCACTGATCGATAGCGACGAGGACCTGCCTACGGCGATGCTTTTTCTCTATTTCCAGCTCAGCGGCGAGTCGAGTCGTCGCCCCAGAATCGTCACCTGGTTTCAGGATCGTCGTCTGGAATGCGAAGAGGTCGTTGAGTGCACCCAGTTCGTCCTGTAAGGACTTCAGAACGCGAAGGCAGTCGGTCGGCGGGCCTTCCCGCATCGGGGAGTCGAAAGTGTCCAGAAGATAGCGTAGCTTCTTAAACCTGATCCGCAGCTTGTGAAGCATGCGCGGTGAGAAAGCTGCCCGCACACGAAGGGCATCCTCTCTGGCCTTCTTGAGGTTGCTGTTGACGGCTCGGTCCACCGAATCTCGGAGGGAACCGTCCCAATCCATGGCCCTGATCTGGCCTCGCCAAGAGAGCAAGAAATCCGAGAGCCAGGCCGAGGATAAGGAGTCGCATAACCGACGGTGTAGCTCTCGCCGCTCTCGCTCAAGCTGCGCTACCCGGCGCTCGACAGCAGGCGGCCGACCTGATTGCAAGCCCCTCGACTCTAGCCAGACAAGTGACACATCGAGGTCGCGGACCTTGCCCGTGACCTCTCCAAGCCATCGCAAGTCCGATTTCAACTCGGACTTTGGAGGGGTTTTATGGGCCGGCTCGATCTGTGTCAGGACGACGCGGACCCGGCGAGTAATCACCCTCAGAGCGTGAAGAAAAACCGGGTCCAGATCGTCGCGTACTCCCTCCAGGTGCCGCAAAAAGGACGAAAGCAGAGACCGATGAGCTACCCTCAGAGCCTGCCACCCGGCTCGTTGAGCTTCCACCGCCAAGGGGAAAGCCACCGGCTCTTGTCCCAGAACCCGGATTGCCGAATCGACTTCACAGCAATGGGTTGCCGAAATCCCCTCCTGCTCCAGCCATCGCCGTAGCGCGCGAAGAGAGGCAGACTCCGCCTCTGCGGCGAATTGAAGTTGCATCGGCAATGCCTGCTCTTGGTCCAAGCCGGCAACACGCAGGGCGGGCTGGCTCAGCCTGAGATGGGTGCCTGTTGCCGGACAGAAAAAGAACTGGGTCCGGTATTTGACGGCAGTGACCGGCGCAATGTAACTGGCACCGATTTTGTTCCCCAAGGCGTTCTGCAAAGGCCCCCCTGGTAAATGGTGGGCGTAGACGGGTAGATGTCCGCTTGAAGAGGCACGGGCTGAGGACACGCTGTCGGGAGTGATGAGGCGAAGCAGGCACCGATCCGGTCCCGCGGATTCCAGGAAAAGAGTCGTCCGTTGGCGGTAGAGCTGCCAGTCGAAGGTATCTCCGTAGAGCCTCTCTGCAGTCTCTTGATCTCCTTGGACGAACCCCAGAGAAGCGAGCTTTTCCGTCACCTTCTTTTCTTCCCGACCGCCCCAACCGGGAAACATGAACTGGAGGTATGGAGCCTTCATGAGAACGAAAGTCCGTGCGGGAGAGAAACCCGGAAGGGCCAGCGGTCGACTTCCATTCCATGCTGAGCGAAGAGCGAGAAAGCCAAGCGCTCCAGCCCGAAGGCCAAGCAACAGGAATGGCATCGAAACGGCATGTCCGCGCCGATGGCGAATGCCTGGGCGAAATAATCGCGGTGAAAATTGAGCGAGGCTGCGGCGAGGGTGCGTCCTTCCTCAAACGGCAGTTGCAGCCGCAGCTCCTGTTTCAGCCCCAGATTAAGCTGATAGATTCTCATGACGGCCTGACGGTCGAGATAGAAGGAGTCGGTGGCAGTCTCAACGAAGCCCGTGAGGCCCCATCGCCGCGCCAGTTTGGCGGGCAGCCGGGAGAGCCGCTTGGAAAAGCCGGCTACTTGGCCTGGCTCTCCGATGACGAAAATCTCCCGCATGCGGAACTGACCCAGACGCTCCAAACCCTCTAGTTCGTCTTCGTTTCGCTGGCAGATCCCCGCGGCCGTTCCCACCAGCAGATTCTTCGGCAGTTTGCGCTTTCCTTTTAAAGAGCGCCAAAAATTGAGACATACGGCCGGTGCTTGGAGTCCGTCGACGGCGGCCGCCTGGGCCAGGATCTCGGGAACGGCGTGGTGGTTGCCCAGCCGGAGTTGTCGGCTCAACGCCTGGAAGGTTTCGGGGCTCCTAGCCAGCTTGGCGCTCGGAACCGCCTGATGTGGGTGATTCAGAAGGTAACCGGCATCCAGCGCGGCATCAAGAGGCAACGTGGAGGGGAACTCGAACGGCTGGGCTTGAAACTGCAAGGCCACGTTGAGCAGCGTGGAGTCGAGCCACTCTATGACCCCGAAGAAGGGGCCGCTGTAGCTGTAGGCGCCGGGGCTGTGAGACCGGACCCAACCCCTGTCGAGAAGCTCCGGCAGCGGATTCCGGTTGAAGACTCCAGATCCCTGAAAGCTGTCGATCAACTTCTTCTCGACGCGCCGGCAAGACTCGGCCATACGCGAGGCTAATCTCTCCACCCGCCTCTTGAGGTCGCTTTCGGGTGGACCGCCGAGGCAGAGTACGACTGACGGCGGATCGGCGGTGCACTTGGCGGAACGGATGTGCGGAGACAAGTGAACCAGCGTCCCCTCCAACTCCCTGACACAGGCCTCTGGGAAGGGTTGCGCCAATTCCACAACGAGTTCTTCAGCCATTACTCGGGCCTTCGTCCTCGACCTCTCGAAATAAGCTCGCGCGCTGGGTGGAAGCCAAGCGCTCGCGCATGTCTCCGCTCCACTTCCGTGTCGTGCGGGCAGAACCGCCAGCACTGCCCAGCCACTCCGCATCGGCCTCCCCAGAAATTCCGATCTGGCTCGTCAACGAAGAAGAGAAGATCGAATCGAGATGAGACGTGACCCAGGCCAATGGCTTGGCAATGTCCAGTTCCTTAAGCTTGATGCGAAAACTCTCGCTGGTCAGCTCATCCTGATATTGGTGAAAAAAGCGGTACATGTCTCCGAACTTGACGAGGTTGACGTCCTGCTCCAAGGACACCCACGTTTCAATCCAGGCCTCCCTGAAAAGATGCAGGGCGATGAAGATGAAATGGTCGTCAGTGGCCAAGACAGGAAGGCATCGGCCCTGCAAGCCTGGAACCTCGATAAACGTCCTGCGGGCCAGGGCGGGCTCCACAGGAACCGAATACTCACAGCGGTGCCATGTAAAGCTGCAGGCGACATCCACGTTGACGCAGGGCAGGATGTCGTCATCCACTCCCAATACTTGAGGCGGGAGGTGGTCAGGATTGAGCTCATAAGCCAGCAACTCGCGACGAGAAAGACGATGGATGTCACCGCTCTGCCATTCCAGGTATCCGGGCTCGAAACCCAGTTTAGCAAGCAGCTTGGAGACTGCCTTCCGGTCCTCGGGATCGATCATGAAATCAATGTCCCACATGCCGCGTAGTCCTCTATCGCCATAGACTATGCTCTCCAGGGCCAGGCCTTTGGTGGAAGCCACCGGCAACCCATTCTCCTCAAAGGCCTCAAGCACACGCGCAGCCACTCCCCTGAAGACTTTGAGGCGGTGTTGATTGACCCGCAGCGTCTCGCTCATCAACTCGCCCACGAAGCGGGGGACCTTCTCCACGGCGGACTGGGAGAGAACCGCATGTGCCAGCATCGGAAGAACCTTGTGGCGAACAGCGCTTTCGAGAAGTTGGCCCCAGGAGAAATCTTCAGCATCGAGCCATTGGTGAAAGCCCCGATAGTCTCCTTTTCTCAGCTCTCCGGAGCACAGTCGCTCCAAGATTTCCATGTCGATGCGGCGTTGTCGCATGATCAGAATCAAGCCTCTCTAGGTCGAGGTCTCGACCACCTTTCTCTTGAGCAGGTGCTCGATGCTGCCTATGGTGCGGAAACTGTCGAGCGAGATGTCTTCAAGTTCAAATTCCACTCCCGTCTCGTCTTCCAGCCTGAGGACAAACTCAACCACCGCCTGCGAATCCAATCCGAGCGCGAAAAGGTCGTCGGAGAGGCCGACCTGGTCGCCGATGGAGGGGCGCAGCCGAAGCAGGACCTGACGTATCCGGGGGACTAGCTGATCTGGCTTCGACACGCTTCCCTCCGCGGTTTGAGATCGGCCAGAAGCCTGGAGGCAAGGCGTTCGGCCACCTCCTCGGCGGAACCCCAACTTTCGGGCACGATCCACCAGTCCCTCGCCCGAGCCATCCTCAGGAGCCCTTCGCGCACGGGCGACTGGAAGCGTGTGTAGGCCTCTTCCGGATCACCGCAGAATCCGTCCCAACGGCCCGTTTCAAAGGCGCTGAAGTCCCTCCTGCGTCTCCATGAGGTCGTGGGATCGACATCCAGAAGAATGACCCGCTCCGGTCTTCGCACCTGCTGGAAGAGCGACAGCAGCCAGTCTTCATCGAAGCCCTTGGAAACGAACTTGACGACCAGTCGATAGAACCAGCTCTCGATGATGATCACTCTGTCATCGGAGGCCCCTTTAAAGCGCCGTTCCTCCATCACGGAGAACCAGGCCGCGAGGGCCAGTATCCAGAAGGCGTCTCCAAAGGGATTTTTCTTTTTGCCCAGTACCTCGGAAGGCCACAGGACCTTACGAAACTTCTCCATGTGCCGACGTACGAAGGGGTCTTCAAAATCGGTCGAGGAACGCTGGAAATAAGAGACATCGGGGAGGTTTTTCTCAAGCTTGCGAAAGAGCAAACGGGATACGGTGGTCTTTCCAGCGCCATCGATGCCCTCGAAAGTGATGATCATCTCCTGCTCCTCCTGTAAGTTTTCAATCAGGCTCAGCGATGGTTGTCCTCTTCTCGAGAAGCCGTTGCGGGCCCCGCCTATGCCATCAGCCGCTTGAGTAGGGGCAGGGTCGACGGAGGCTGAAAAGTTCCCGGATAGTCGTCTCTAAGCCGAAGCAGTGCGCGCAGGACGGACTTTCGGAACTTGAACCTTCCCTGCCAGAAGTCGTTGCCGTGAAAGGTGGAGGAGCGGGCCCAATCCGACTGGCTGCGGCCGGTCCACTCCGACTCCGAGTCTTCCACGATCGAATCGTAGATTTCAGTTGACGGAAATGGAGTGAAGAAGTGGTGGAACTGACGGTTGTGCTTCAAGGCACACAGTTGCTCAGCCAACTCCAGCGTCCGTCGGCTGTCTTCTTCCGTCTCGCCCGGAAGGTCATGAATAAAGCTCGTGTAGGAATAGATCCCCTCGGCATCAAGCAGGCGGCAGGCCTGCAGGGTATCGTCAGCTTGCTGGGATTTTCTCAGCCTCTTAAGCATCCGGTCAGACCCGGATTCCGCCCCGATATAGATCTTGCGGATCCCGGCTCGGCGCATGTCGGCCAGATCAAGGTCGCGAGCAATCCGCACGATGTCCCTTGCCCGCATGTCGCAGAGGACGCTCACGCTCTTTTCCCTCTCGAGAAAGAGCCTGACGATCTCGACCACCCTCTTCGGGTGGGTGGAAAAGTTGGGATCCATCATGTTCACGATAGAGGGCTCGAAGCGCTCATTAAGATCTATCAGTTCTTCCACCACGCGCGTCGGCTTCAAGGGTTGCCAGCGGCGCCCGCTGAAGGTGGGCTCGGAACAAAACGTGCAGGCATATGGACACCCGTAGCTGGAGATGTAGGAGAGCTCGAGCCTGTCTCCTTGAATGTACTTTTGGACGTTGAGCAGATCGTAGTTCAACCGAGGCAAGGCGTTCATGTCCGCGATGCGCTCAAGTGGATTAACCCGCAGGGAGTCCTCTTGGCGGTAGGCCAAGTTGCGGACCCCTGACAGTCTGCTCCAGAGCTGTGTTCGGCTGGCTGACTGGGTCAATGCCCGGCAGAGACCCAGCAGAGCATACTCGCCTTGTCCCCTGACGACGTAATCGGCAAGGCCCTCACGCAGAATAGCCTGGTAAGCCAGGGTGGCGTGGTATCCGCCCCAGACTATCGGTACCTCGTTACTGGTCCGTCGCGCAATCTGGCGGGCCTTGAGAACATGCCGTATGGAGGGGCTTGTGAGGCAAGTTACGCCCAGAAGCAGCGACTCGGGAAGAGCGGCTTCTAGCATCGGCTCCCAGTCCCGGTCGACTTGGACGTCGATCAATTCGGTGTCGAAGCCGCGGTCATGGAGGATGGAAGCGAGGGTCAAGATCGAAAGCGGCACGTAGATTTCGCGGTCCTCGACGGTAGCCAGCAGCACGACCTTGCGCCTTCCTGCAACGGGTAATGGATCTATCAAGTTGCCGATCTCAGTCATCCGCGCCTCCTGCCAAAAAGGGACGGAGCGTTGTTTCAGACGCGCCTCAAGGTTTCCGCTGGGTCGACGCGGAGCGCCTGAAGAGCCGGTCGACCGGCAGCCATCAGGCCAATGAGGGAAACCAGCGCCAACACCAAGAGATAGCTGGACAAGTCATTTTGGTGAACACCGAACAACTGTGACTCGATCAGCGCCGATGATCCCAGAGAGAGGACTACGCCGATGCCCATACCCCACCCGATCATCCAGCCTGCCTGCTTGAAGACGCTCTTCAAGATATCCCTCATCCCAGCACCCAAGGCGACTCGAACACCGAACTCCCTGACCCGCTCGCGCAATGCGAAAGCCATGGCGGCATAAATGCCTGAGGCGGCCAGGAATAGTGCCAAGAGAGAAAAAGCGGCCGTCAGGACCATGATTAATCGTGGGCGCCAATTTCTCAGGTCGATGATCTCCTGGATGGTGGAGATGCCATAGGTCGGCATGAGCCGGTCGAGGTTTCCGATAGCCCTTCGTACGGGAGCGATCAAGCCCTTCGGGTCGCTTCTGCAATACACAAGAAAAGACATCGTCGAATAGGGGACTTGAGCGTGGGGCACGTAGATCGTGGGTATTTCCTGGGGAGGATTGTCCGATGAAAGCAGGTTGTCGGCCACGCCCACGATGGTCCTCGCGCCCATGTTGCCGCCCGGCTCGATCACAGCCCCCAGGGTCGGCAACTCCGCCATGTAACGGTCGGCAAAAACCTGGTTGACAAGCGCAACCGGCCGGCTCTCCAAGCTGTCGTGCTCCTCGATAGCCCGCCCCTCAAGGATGGGGGTTGTCAGAACTTCAAAATACCCAGGGGTTATTATCCGGACCAGTGCTTGCGGACTCTCTTCTCGCTGAGGGAGGCCTTGAACGCCTACCGGAGTAAGCCGGCTGGCCCGGTCGGGCGGCACGCGGCTCACTGCCGCCGCTGACTCGACTCCCGGAAGCTGCCGTATCTCCTCCAGAGCGCGGGCGAAGAAGGCCGCCCTCTGCCCGGGCTCGGCATATTTATCTCCCCTCAGACCCGTCCGCATGGTGAGCAAGCCGGAGGGATCGAAACCATAGGAGAGACGGTCTCTGTTAACCGATGTCTGGAACATCAGCACAGCCACGATCCCAAGATTGACGGCGATCGCAACCTCTACGATAACCAAGGCGCCCCGAATCCAGCCGATGCGCCTGCCGCCCATGTATCTCTGAGGGGAGGAACTGGAGATGGAGGGCTTCAACCTCCTGAATACCGAGTTCCCCAGGATAAGTCCGAAGAAGAGCACGGCGGCGGCGATCAGCCCCACCGCGAAAAGGACGGAATTGAAGGTGATTCCGACACGGTCAAGCTGCGGAAGGACTGATCCCTGCGGAATCAAGTTCACCACCGGTCCCTGCCCGAAGAGGGCCAACAGGAATCCGAGTGCGGTTCCCAAGGAGGCCACCAATGTCTTCTCCAACAGGGACCGCCTCAGCAGCCAAGAGGACCGGGCTCCCAGGGCGAGACGAACTGAACTCTCTTCTTCTCGAGAGACAGTCTTTGCAAGAAAGAGGTTGGAAAGATTGCAGAAGGCGATCAGGCATACGCATCCGACAGCGATGAAAAGCAACAGCAACGGAGACCTTGCATCTTGGACGACAATTTCATGGACACTCTCCGCGACTCCGCTCCGCCCCGAAACCGACTCGGGATGGATCCTCTTCAACTCTTCCTCGGCGCGCTCGACTTCGCTGCGTGCATCCTTCAGGTGCAAGCCCGGAAGCAGCCGTCCGAACGCCAGCATGCGCCGGTTGGTACTTAGCAGGGCTGAATCAAATGTCAAGGGAAGCCAGAGTTGAGGCGGGTCGTCTTCGATCGGGCTGCGAAAGCTTCTGGGCATGACGCCAATGATCTCGTAGGGCTGGTAATCAAGCTCCAGGCTCTGCCCGACAACCTCCGGGTCGCCGCCGAAGACGCGTTGCCAGAGTCCATAGCTGAGAAGAACCACCTTCTCGGCCCCGGCTGACTCGTCGTGGGGGCTGAAGGTGCGTCCCAACTCGGCTTCGGCCCCCAGAAGACTGAAGTAGCTTGGGGTGGCCATCCGGACCAGCGGAGATTCGGGCGTTTCCAGGCCGGTTAGACTGAAGGATGCGTTGCGGATGGCGGCTAAGCCCTGCAAGGTCCGGAGTTCGTCCCGCCACTTGACGAAGGCCGCTTCGGAAACCATTCCCCAGTCCTGATCCCACTGTTCGTCGGCTTCCCACAACAAGACCAGACGATCAGCTTCCTGGTAGGGGAGGGGTTGAAGAAGGATGGAGTCCAGTATGGAGAAGACGATGATAGCAGCGCCGGTTGCCACGCCGAGAGTAAGAATCGAAAACAGGCTCAAGGCCGGGTTGCGGGCCAGCGCCCGCACGGCATCTCGGCAATCCCGCAAGATTCCATCAAGAATCATAGCCAGCCTTCTTTCGACGAAAACAAGGCATCGACTTGACCCAATGTTTCCGCCTGGCCTTGTGACATCTGGACCGAAGAGGCCCGCTTCAAGTATTCGGCCTTGCAGCTATGGGCAATGTCCCATAGTTCTTCGACCGCTTGCTCCAACTGAGCGCGGGTGGGAGCACCCAGGCGCTCACGAGTGCCCTTTATGGCCTGGTCGGCCCACTTGGAAGCCTCCTCCGGACTGGGCTGAGCCTTTCTGGCGGCCAGACCTCTGAGGTAGGAATGCATCATGCGGATACAAAAGAACGACGTGTAGATGGCGCCTTCCCAGTCGCCGTCCCTGAGCAGACTGGAAGCGTCCCGGTAGGTTCGGTAAATCGATATCGCATCGCTGTCATGGATCGCTACATCGAAGCTGAGGGCAGGAAGCGAACCCACTCGACAACCTTCCTCGACTGCCCAAGCGGCTGCTTCCGTGGCCCGGCGGGCCTGAGCCTCGTCGGCACAACCCGAAGAGCAGAGGATGCGCAGAACTCTTAGAAGAGAAGCAGGTCCGCATTCAGCCAAGTCACGTGCCAGCCACTTGGGCTTCTGGAATCGGCAAGGGGCAAGAGACAGGGCCACGATGGCGAGAGCAAAGGCGGCAGCCTGCAGGTGCCAGCCCCTTTTCCATGCCTCCAGCGAGGGCTCTCCTCCCTCGTCGCTGAGGGTCTTTTTGGCTATTGTCAGGATTGTCAGCGCTTCGCTCGGATGCAGAATGGCCGACCGCCACTTGGCACGCACGTCTTCAAGATCGCTCCAACGCGACTCCAGCACCATTCCCCGCAAGAATCGACCGCAGTTCCTCAGTTCGCTTCGAGGCAGAATGGGCACTTCAGGCCAATCGTGAAATTCCAGCACCGGGTAGAACTCCAGGCCAATGCGGACACCCTCGCGCTGGAAGATCTCCTGGTCCGGGCTTTCAACGCCATCTGAGAAAACCGCGATATCGAGGTCAGAATCCGCAGACTCTACTCCCAGCGCCACCGATCCCACGAGCATCACCGCCACCACCTCGCTCTGCTGCATTTGGCCGCGGGCGATCGCCTGAGCCAGTTTCAGCTTCCGTTGTCGATCCATGCCGTTCCTGATTCCTAAGAAATAGACTCCTCGACCTGCACGGCGAAGTTGTTGAAATCGAATCTTGGACACGATGAGAGGCCTGCTTCGGCCACCAGAAATTTTGGAGTTCCTGAGGCCAGCAGGCCTCGCTTGCTGTGAACCCTAATCACCATTGATCAGAGCATCGAGAAGGATGCCACCTTCCGGTTGCATAATGACCTCCATTTCTTTGTGGTTGCGTTTGAGTGCTTCATCGAATACAAGACTAGGGTGCAAATGCAAAACCGAGTCTTTGCATTAAATAAAGTACCTTTGGGCGTCGTTTATTTTAGCTGGCGTCATCCGTTTCTGTCAACGGATAACTTAAAACAACCGTTTTTTAAACAAAGAAGCGGTGGAGCTCAGATTTTGCGAGGGGCCGCCGTCCCTTTCCGCCAGACTTCCAGTCTGCGGAAAGACCGAGGTCAACGACAGAACTGCTCGGCAGGGGTGAAGCTAACTCGTGGCCGTGCCTCGCAGAATATAGGAAGGGCTTGACACAAAACGCCGAGGCTCGCTCGCCTGGCCAGCCTAAATGCGGTGGAAGCCGCGGAGGACGTCTTCGACGGTCATACGCAGGACGATGGGGCGGCCGTGGGGGCAGGTGTAGGGGTTTTCGCAGGCGAAAAGCTCGTCCAGAAACCACTGCATCTTTTCCTTGGCTAGAGGAGTGTTGATCTTGATGGCGCTGCGGCAGGAGAGGCTGATGGCGATCTTCTCGCGCAGGCGCTGTACGGCCTGGCCCGAGTCGTCCTTGTCGCGCGTGCCGCTGGAAAGATCGTCGAGGATGCCTTCGATGAGCTCCCCCACGTCGCAGTTCTTGGCCACCTGGGGCAGCCCCTTGACCACGATGGTGTCTTCGCCGAACCAGTCCACCTCGAAGCCGTTGCCGCGCAACTCTTCCAGGACATCTTCCATGACCACTTTCTGCTGGGGGGTGAGGTCGATGGTGATGGGCACCAGCAGGCCTTGTACGGGAACGTCCTGGCCGCTCTGCATCTGACGCAGGGCACGGTCGTAGAGGATGCGCTCGTGGGCCACATGCTGGTCGATGAGCAACACCCCGTCGCGGTCGGCGGCCACGATGAAGCTCTCCACGAACTGTCCCAGCACCACCGGAGCCGAAGAAATGTGAAAGGTCTCGGGAATGTTGGCGGCATGAGGGTCGTCGCCCCGGGGAGGAAGCGGGATGGAGGCGGCATGAGAAGAACCCGAAGCTTGATCCTTGCCCTCATACCCTCCCGAATGCGGGTAGCCGTGCGGGTAGCTGGCGCCGCCGCGCCCGTAGCCAAAGGGGCGCTCCGACTTGAATAGAGGCGAAGAGGCGGTTTGACGATGAAAAAAGCCCTCGATGCTGCGGGCCACGCCGTGACGCCGGGCCTGAGCCGGGTCTTCTCCTTCGGCACGCAACTGATCCGAGGGAATATCGCGGGCCAGGCTCCCCAGTCCGCTGCGGTGCTTGAGCAAGGCCTCTTCGATGGCGTGGAAAACCGCGCTGTGGACTTCGTTGGAATTGCGGAAGCGGATCTCGGTCTTGGCAGGATGCACGTTCACGTCGAGCAGCGACGGGTCGGTCTCCACGAAGAGGATCAGCGCCGGATGGGAAGCGGAAGGAATGAGGTCGCGGTAAGCCTGCCGGATGGCGTGCATGAGCACCTTGTCGCGAACCATGCGGCGGTTGACGTAGAGATACTGGCTGTTGGTGTTGCTCTTCTGCTCGTGAGGCAAGGAAGTGAAGCCGTGGACCCGTATGCCTGACTTCTCGAAATCGACCGAGGTCAAGTTGGCCAGAAACTTCTCTCCCAGCACCTGAAAGACGCGTTCCCGCAGCGACGCCACCGCGGGGGCCTGGAAGATGACCCGGTCGTTGTGACGGAAACGAAAATCCACCTCGGGATAGGCCAGCGCGTAGTAATGCACCTGGCGCGACACGTGGCCCAACTCGGTGCCGGTGGTCTTGAGGAACTTGCGGCGGGCGGGGACGTTGAAAAAGAGATCCTCGACGATCACCTCGGTGCCCGCCGGCCAAGCCAGTTCGCGGACTTCCACCAGCTTGCCGCCCTCGTACTCGATTTCGGTGCCCAAAGGCTCCTGCTCGGATTCCTGGCCTTCCACCGTGCGCAGGCGCAGCCGCGACACGGAGGCGATAGTGGGCAGGGCCTCCCCGCGGAATCCCAGCGTACGTACGGCGTCCAGATCCTCCATGCTGGAGATCTTGCTGGTGGCGTGACGCTCAAAAGCCAGCCGGGCGTCCTCTTCGCTCATCCCCACGCCGTCGTCGCGCACGGCCAGACGCTTGCGGCCGCCGTCAGAGGCCTCTACCGAGATGCTGGTGGAAGAAGCGTCGAGGGCGTTCTCCAGCAGTTCCTTGGCCACCGAAGCCGGACGCTCCACGATTTCTCCGGCGGCGATCTGATGCGCCAGGACTTCAGGCAGAACGTGAATCTTAGCCACGTGGGGATTATAGGCCAGAGCAGTGTCGGGGGACCATGGTCCCCAACTCCCAAGATCCAACTAGCCAAGTTCCAACGGAGAAGCCGTGCTCTTGTAAGTTGGGCTCTTGGCGAGTCGGACCTCGGGCGACGGCCCTTATCGTGCAGTGAATCAGAAGTCTTGAGCCACCCTGTCGCGTTATCCCACGCTTTCAACGTTCGGACCTTTGCCGTCTGAAACCCAGGGTGGCGCCGCCGTCTCGCTAACGCTCGCCGGGGCTGACCCTGGGCTGACGAATCGCTCGCCTTCAGCGAGCCCGGACTTGACTTCTAACACAGTCGCTGGGCTGGCGAATCTGTCCCTGTCAGGGACAAGAACGGAGGGCCCTGGCTCAGAACTTATGACCGGCAGCACTAGCCCAGTTGAGTCGCACGGCCCCAATCTGTCATGCTGGATGGGGAGACAACTATGAAGCTTGGAATATTGCTTGGAACGATCCCGATCGCCTTGGGTGCGGCGGTGTTGGCGATTCGGGAGTTTGAATATGAGACCGACGAACATGAAGTGGAATGGGGCCCCGTGAAGGCCACCACCCAGGCCCGTACTCACGTGACGGTTCCCTCCCCGGCAGCGCTGGGGAGCGCCCTGATCGGCGCCGGCGCAGGCCTCATCCTGGCCTTCTGGCTGCTGGAACAGGCCCGCTCCCGCGGGGAGGAGTGAGCACTATTTGAAAAGGCGTGGATCGAAGGTGAAGGACTCCGCTTCCCCTACTTCCATCCGTAGGCGATCCACATGTCGTGGGTTGATCAGAACGATGTGCTCGGGCGTTACAATCGCCGAGGGGGCGAAGAACAGCGCGCCCTTGCCTTCATCCAGCCAACGATTGCCGAGTTCTTTCAACGCGGAGGGCTGGCAGCTGTAGCGCCAGTTGGCAGGAAGATCCCTCTTCGGCACCTCACGACGCGACACGTGGTCTGGAACCTGGATGGGGATCGAGACGAGGTCGCTGGGCAGGGTGTAATCCCTCCTGAA
Source organism: Acidobacteriota bacterium (assembly GCA_035471785.1). Taxonomy (NCBI): domain Bacteria; kingdom Pseudomonadati; phylum Acidobacteriota; species Acidobacteriota bacterium. Next base: position 10,587 of record DATIPQ010000105.1, on the reverse strand, counting down.
CGACTTCGTCGTGGGCTTCAAAAGGCGCATCCGCCGCCAATACGTCACCTATAAGATTCTCCAGATTCATGTCCTTTTCTGCCATAAGGCAACCAGCACCGCCACTTGGCCATTACTGCAAGCGTATTGCCTTGCGGCCTCTAGCGACGGATCCAAATCGGGGAGGACCAGGCTTGGTGGCCGTCGGCCTGGGTGACGCGGACATAGTAGGAGGTTTCACCCGCGGCAGGCCGGGGGTCGCTGACGGTGAATCGCAGGAGCGAGGTGTCGTCGAGCGGAAGCCGGTCGTGGGACTGAGGCAGGTGATGCCGGTAGAGGACGAAAACGCCCTCTTGGCTGTGGGGATCCTGTTCCACGCGGACGGCGGCGTAGGCATCGATGAGGTTGCGGACGATTTCCACCCGGTCGATCGGGGCCGTGCCCTCCACGCGCACGCTCATCTGGACGGCTTCAGACCTGTCGGACTGATCGATGATGGAACCCATGGGGTGGCCGTCGAGGGTGAACTCCAGCACGATTGCGGCGCCGCTGGTGGCGTAGTTGCGGCGGTTGCGCAGAGCGTCGAAGACCGACTCGCGGCTTAGATCTTCGGCCAGCACCGCCGTCAGTCCGCCTTCGCCGGGAGTCAGATGATGGGTATCTGAGGCCGCCATCACGCCCACATGGCGTCCCAGGCCAAGAGCGTCCTGATATTGGTGTCCGGGAACCTGCCGCCGTCCTTCGCGGGGATTGCCGTAGAACTCGAAGCGCCCGTGCCAGGAAGCGATCTCGAAGTTGGGCTCGAGTTCTTCGTCGTGGTGGGCCGAGGGATTCCAGCGTCCCCAGGTGGCGTTGCCGGTATGGTGCGGCGAAAGCACCGCATCGTGTCCGCGCAGGTGGTCGTAGAGCTCTTCGATGGTGTCGCCCTCGGGACGGTCGGCGCTGAGGGGCGCGATGCCGTCGTCGCGGAAGACGGCCACCCGGTGTCCCGCCGTGACTCCCGCCGTCCACTCCCACCCGCTCAGGGCCACGAAGCGTCCGGGCTGGTCGTAAGAGCGGGACGTGAGCTGGAGTTCGGCATGTTCGGCCGGCTGCAGCAGTCCCATCTCGGCGTGGTCGCTGACCACGGCGAAGTCGAGCTTCATGTCCTGACGCGAGAGCTCCAGAAGCTGATCGGGCCAGGCCGTCTTGCCGTCGCTGAGGACGGAGTGCATGTGGGGGTCGCCGAAGTAGATGCGCCATGGCCCCTGCTCGCATCGGGGAGCGGGGCCGTCGAGTCCGGGCAGGGGAGGTTCGTTCTTGTCAACGGGAACGAGCTCTTCCAGCGGCGCGGGACGCATGGGCGCGGGCAGCTTGGCGGCCCGCACGGCGGGAGGATCGAGAGCCGCGATCAGCACCGAGTTGGCGTTGCCCTTGGTGTTGTAGGCGTCCACGTCGCCTCCGCCCAGTTGCCCCTGACGCTGAGGAGTGGGCAGCAGTTGCCCCTCCCAGGCCAGTTGGAGACGTCCTTCGGCATCGACAAGGGCGGACGGCCACTCATCGCGTCCCGGCGAAAACGCCGTCAAGTTGTACTCAGGCGACCAGCGGCGCCCGTCGTGATAGCGGGCCAGCAGATCGAAGTCGTGGGCGCCGGTAGCGTCGCTTCGCCAGATGATCCAGGCGCCCTGGCCGTGGTGGAAGACACGCGGGTAGTTCTGGGTCTGCTTCCAGTGCCAGTAAGGGTCGACAGCGTCGCGGGGCGTCTTGACGGTCATTCCGAAGCTGACCTGGCCGGGCTGGGCCTGCGGATCGACGCCTGCGGGGGCCAGCCAGCGGCCCTCGCGCAAGACCCTGACGAAGGCATCTCCCGAATGCCGGTCGGTGCGCAAGGCGGCGTCCTGGCGTCCGCGCATGGAGTTGAAGGCCACCCACAACGAGCCGTCCGGCGCGCAGGAGAGCCAGGGGGAATCGTCTATGACAGCCTGCCGCGTCACCGGCTGGACGTCGGCCAGACGAGGCTGGCTCGAGCTATCCACCCGGGCCAGCCACACGTCGTAGTTTCCAGCGGCGGTGGAGTCCCAGGCCAGAAAGGTCTGGCCCGAGGGGCAGGAGGCCAAATGGGGGCGGCGTGCCGTTCCTCCCGGCGGTATCCCGACGGCCGCGGACACCCGATCGCCGCTCAGGTGGCGCAGCTCGACGGTGAATCCGCCCTCGACGGCCTTCTCGTAGGCCATCCACAGACCGCCCCCGGAGGCCTGGGAAAGGACGGGGTGCAGCGCGTCCGAGTCGAGGGCGAGGCGCCGTTCAGCGTCCCATTCGGCGACCGGATCTCCCCGCTTCAGACGGCGCGAATAGAGTCCCCAGCGCCCCTCCCGCCGACCGTGCCATAGCGCCCACAGGACGCCTTGCGCGTCCTGCTGCAACTCGACTCCACTCTCCAGTCCCTGCCCGCCGTCGAGCCGCATGACCGCGCTCCAATCGCCGTCGATGCGCACCCGCGCCAGAATCTCGTCGCGGGGACCGTCCTCATCGATGCGCGTCGAGGTCCAGGCCGCCCACAGACGTCCCGCGGAGTCCAGAGCCAGGGACGGATACTTGGCGTAGCGCTCAGGCCGGGAAAGCTCTTGCGCCTCCCCGAGAGGAGTCTGCGCCGGCAAGCTGACCGACGTCAGGGCGGTCGCCAGCAACCAGGACAAGCATCGATATCCCCGCAAGAAACCTCCAACGATTCTAATCGTCAACCGCCTCAGCAGGGATCAGCCGGCCCATCTGGGGCGGCGGAACCGGTCCTTCATGGGCACGGAAGTAGTCCATGACCACGGCGGCGATGTCTTTTTCGATGTGCTCGGCCCAGGTGCACTCGGTGAAGGTGCTGTAGAGGTCCCCGCCCTCGGCCATGAAGCTGTTGGCGGCCACCCGGTAGCTGCCGTCGGGGTCCATGGGCTGTCCGCCGATGCTGAGTTCAAGCAGGCGCTCACCCATGGGACGCGAGAGGTCGTAGCGTGCGGTCAGCCCCGACACCTGGACCATTCCGCGCAGCAAGGTCAGACCCTGTTCGACGACTTGAGAGACTTGAGTTCCGCTCATCTCCATCACCACCACGGTGTTGAAGAAGGGAAAGGCGTCTTGAACGTCGCCCACCGTGACCTCGCCTTGAGGCAAGTCGTCGCGCAGCCCTCCCGCGTTCATGAAGGCCACGTCGGCGCCGGTTAATTCGCGCAGCACATCGGAGGAGAAGCTGCCCAGCAAGGATTCGGCGTTGTAGCTGCGCACCAGGCGGACCTGCGAACGTCCCACCACGTCGCCGATGACGGGCGCCACCTGCTTCTGGTAGGCCTTCATCTTGCGGTCCATGATGGGATGCGCTTCAAGTTCGTCGCTCCACACCTTGAGCAGTTCGCCCTGGTGCTCGATCACCTGGCCGCTTTCGGTATCCACCCGCAGCCGCAAAAAGCCCAGGCGGGTGCCGTATCCGTAGGTCTGCACGATCAAGGTGCCGGTCTCGGGATGGACGAAGGGCTCTTCGATGCCGCGATGGGCGTGGCCTCCCACGAAGACGTCGATGCCGGGGACCTTTCCGCTCAGCTCGATGTCGGCCTCGAACGTCCTCTGGATTTCAGGATGGGCTTCGGCGTCGGTCTGCATGGGGCCGGTGTGCCCCTGGTGGGCCAGCACCACCATCAGGTCGACGTCCTTCTCGAGTGCTTTCATGGAAGCGGCCACGTGGGGCGCGGGATCTTCAAAGCGCAACTCGGAAACCAGCGACGGCAGCACCACGCTGCGGGCGTCCTGACCGATGATTCCGATCACGCCTACCCTGAAGCCGTCCTTCTCCAGAATGGCATGGGGCGGCGAGAAAGGGATCTCGGTGTCCTCATAGAAGATGTTGGCCCCCAGCACGGGAAAGGCCACGCGAAACATCTGGCGCCTGAAGTTTTGCCACCCGTAGTCGAACTCGTGGTTGCCGATGGCCATGGCGTCGTAGCGGAGAGTGGTCATCATCTCCATCAGCGCTTCGCCGCGGGTGAGCTTGGAGAGCATGCCGGTAAACATGTCGCCGGTATCGAAGAGGAAGACAGGATTGCCCTTGGCAGCCTCCTCGCGCCGGATGCGTTCGACCAGCGTCATGAGCTGGGCCGCTCCGCCCAGATGAGGAGACGGATCGCCTTCCATCCAGTAGGCGGGAATGGGATCGATGGCGCTATGGAAGTCGTTGGTGTAGAGAATGACCACCTCGCGCACGTCCGCACCCCAGGCGGACGGGAGAGACAGTGTCACGAGCAGAAGGCCGAGAGCCCAGCGAAAGGCAACGTGTCTTTTCATATCTGACCATCAGTGTGCAGACTGGAAGGAGGCGGGTCAAGCGCTGCGAAAGAAGTTTCTCCAGCACCTGAAGACGTCTACGAGTGGAATCGCGCTGGAGGGGACCATACTGCCCGAGGGCCGCTGGGCCATCTAGGTGGGCGAGGATCCGGGCATGGTTTCCCGCTCCTATCAGCCGTGGCGCGCGCGGGTTGCGGCTGGCAGGCAACGATTAGGCCCTGAGCGTGCCCTTCAAGCGAAGAATCTTCGAGACAAACAGGCTCAAATGGTATATGATCGGGCCATTCCGTTCCGTCGACAAACGCATTCGCCTGGGGGGCGACATGAGCAAGTTTTTTTGCACAGCGGTCATTATCGCTGCAATCTCTCCCGCACCTCTATGGGCTCAGCAGGGCACGCCGTCCACACCCACCAACCCTACCAGCACGCCGTCCACTTCTCGGCCCAGACCGGAACCGCCAAGGCTGCGCCAGAACCGTCTCCTCCACCTCTCGGGGCAAGTGGTGCTCGATGTGGGGACTCCGCCTCCTGAACCGGTGTTCGTGGATCTGCTGTGCAGCGGACAAGTCATCCGCCAGACCATGACCAAAACGGACGGACGCTTCAATTTCACCCTGGGCGATACCAACCATTTCGATTCGGTCAGCGCCAGCGTGCAAGGAAACGTGCCCGGCGTTAACAACACATCCAGCAGCACTTTCGGGAGGAGTGATGAGGAAGCGCCGCTGCCCGGCGGCATCCGCAGCGCCGGAAACGGCCGCTTCGACATGAACCACTGCTCCATCCGGTTAGCCCCCACTCCCGGATTCAGAGCCAACGACATCTCACTCGGTTTCCGCAGCATTTTCGACAATCCCGAGTTGGGTCTGATCGTCATGCACCGCATGGGCGAAAGGGCCGGCACGCTGGTCAGCATGAACGATCTGCAAGCGCCCAAGAAAGCCCGCAAGGCTTACGAAAAAGGGCATAAGGAACTCTTCCAAAGGAACAAGCCCAACCTCAACAAAGCCGCCAAGAAGTTTGAAGAGGCTCTCAGCCTCTACCCCGAATATGCCGCTGCCTGGCAGCACTTGGGCATCGTGCTGATGCGTCAAGAAAAAGAAGAGGAAGCGCGGGACGCCTTCAATAAATCCAGTGCCGCCGATCCCAATTATCTGCCTCCCTTGCTCTCACTGGCCCGCATCGAACTAGGCAAAGGGGCTTGGAAAGAGGCTTCCGCCATCTGCGAGCGCTTGCTGGAACTCGATTCCTCCCTGCCCGAAAGCCGCTACTATTCGGGTTTGGCCAACTACTATCTGGCACGTTATGATACGGCCTTCGAATCTTTGAACATGCTGAGCGAAGGCGGATACTCCAAGCAATACCCCGCCATCCACTTCATGCTGGGCGACCTGTTCGCCCGCAAGGGTGAGCTGGGCAATGCGGCCTCTGAGTTGCGCATCTACCTGAACAGCGGATCGGCCCCACAGGGCTTGGCCGACCAGGTTGAACAGCAACTGCTGAAATGGGAGCAGCAGGGACTGATCCCCAAGGTTTCCGGCAGCGGCTCCGACGGCAGTTAGAGGCTCTTCCGCCTTGCCGCGCAAGCGAGGGGAGGACCAAAGTGCCGAGAAGAGACCTGTCGGGAATATCTGCACTCACCGCATCGTTGACCATCCTTTTCCTTGTGGCCGCGCCCGCGTCTGGGCAAAGTCTGCAAGGCGCCAAAGAAGCCGTTTTGCTGGAGGCCGAGCGGTTGAGCCCTGAAGTGGCCCGGTTGTCGCAGAGCCTCTGGGACCTGTCCGAAACCGCCCTCAAAGAGGACGATTCAGCCCGGCTCTTGACCGCGGCTTTGCGCGCTGAAGGATTCAGCGTCGAGGAGGGCGTGGCGGGAATGCCCACGGCCTTCGTGGCCCGCTACGGCAGCGGATCGCCGGTCATCGGCGTGCTGGCCGAGTACGACGCCCTGCCCGGCGTAGGCAACGCCGCGGTCCCCCGCCGCCAGCCCCGCCAGGACGGGGTCAGCAGCGGTCAAGGATGCGGCCACAATCTCTTCGGAGCCGCCTCGGTCAGCGGCGCCGTCGCCGTCAAACGGGTGATGGAAAGCCAACAACTGCCCGGCACCATCATCCTTTACGGGACTCCTGCTGAAGAGACCGTGGTGGGCAAGGTGTACATGGCCAAAGCGGGTATCTTCGACGAGGTCGACGCCGTCATCGATTGGCACCCTTCCCTGGAAACCCAAGTCCGCAATCAGCCCGGACGGGCCATGAACAACTTCGAGGTCGAATTCTTCGGACAGGCCGCCCACGGCGCCGCCGACCCCTGGAACGGCCGCAGCGCCCTGGACGCGGTGGAACTGATGAACTACGGCGTAAACCTGATGCGCGAACACGTCAAGCCCACCACCCGCATCCATTACGTAATTCCCAACGGAGGCGAGGCGCCCAACGTGGTGCCCGAGTACGCCAAGGTCTGGTACTACGTGCGCGACATCAACCGCGAGGAAGTCGAAGGCTACTACCAGCGCATCCTCAACATTGCCCAGGGAGCCGCCTTGGGGACGGGCACCACCCATAAGGTCTTCCTCATAACGGGCGTCCACGAGACCCTGCTCAACCGTCCGCTGCAAGAAGCCGTGCAGGCCAACCTGGAGGCGGTCGGGGCCCCCGACTTCAGTGAGGAAGATCAGGAGTTCGCGCGCCAACTGCAGAGCTTTCTCAAGATCGAGGAGAAAGGCCTCAACGATGAAGTCAAGCCGCTGGCACCCGAGGCCGAGCCGCCCAGCGGGGGATCGACCGATGTGGCCGAGGTGAGCTGGATCGCCCCCACGGTAGGTTTCAACGTCACCACCGCCGCCGACGGAATCCCCTGGCACTCCTGGGCCACCAGTGCCTGTCACGGTACCGAGATCGGCGTCAAGGGCGCACAAGTTGCCACCCAAGTGATCGCCCTGACCGGGATCGACCTGCTTCTCGACGCCGAGTTGCTGCAGCGGGCCAAAGAGGCTTTCCAGGAGTCCACCAAGGGCAAGCCCTACCAGTCTCCCATCCCCCAGGATCAGACCGTGCCCTTGCCTCAATAGGGCTTTCAGACTGCGGCCACCAGAGCGAACCGGGATGCGCCGTGCGCCACGCCCTGAAGCAAGGGCAAATCGATGCGTCCCGGCTGGAAAGCTACTACCGCCGCCTTTTGCGTGAGCAGCGCTACCAGGCCAGCCGCCAGGACGAGAGTCTCAAGCTGAAGGAAAGCAGCGGGTCAAGAAGCTGCACAAAAAGTACCGCAAGATCATCGCCCACCGTCGCAAGCGATGACCCTCCATAGCTTCAGCGAAGGAAGGCCGCTCCGAGACTTCGCAGACCTTGTGAACGGGTACGAGCACTTTGTGGACAGTGAACATTTACTTTTCGTAGGCTAGGTGCGTCTTGTAGAGGTGAAGGATGAAAGTTCGACTCAAACATCAACGGCTGAAACGGGTCTTGGAGGAAAGCCGCATGAGCCAGAATCGCTGGGCTCAGAGGCTGGGTTTTTCCAGCGGACATCTCTCTGAGCTGGTCAACGGCAAGCATCCCTACCCCTCAGCCGAGACGCGCCAGGTCTTGCTGCGGGGACTGGATCTCGAGTTCAGGCAGCTTTTTCAGGTCGAGAGCAGCGCTGAAAGCCTGGAGGAGAGCGTCAGCGGCGACGCCCCGCCTTCTAATGACAGGCCGCGCGACACTTCGCTCCTCGACCTGCGCCTGGGCCCCGTCCGACTGCGGCTGGACCGAGTCCGCGACCCCGTAGCCAAGATCGCGCGTCAGGGAGACTCCCTCATGCATTCGATTCTGCAAGACGTCCGATTCGGAATGCGCACGCTGCGCAAAAGCCCTGCTTTCACCGCCGTGGCACTGCTGGCCCTGGCCTTGGGCATCGGGGGCAACACAGCCATTTTCTCGCTGCTTCATGCGGTCATTCTGCGCCCGCTGCCTTTCCCCGACTCCGACCGCCTGGTCATGTTGTGGGAGACCGAGGAAGGCGATCCCAGGGCCTCGGTCTCGGTGCCCAACCTGAAGGACTGGACGGAGTCAGCCGCGGGATTGGAGAGCGCGGCCGCCATCCGCAACACCAATCACACTCTGCGGGGCCAGGGGCCGGCGCTGCGCGTGGAAGCCAGCCGCGTGTCCGGCACCTTTTTCCAGGTGCTGGGGGTTCAACCGCAAGTGGGCCGGCTTTTCCGTCCTGAGGACGATCCGCCTGAGAACCCGCCTCTGCGGACCGTGGTCAGTCACGGATTCTGGCAGACCCACCTGGGAGGCGCCGAGGATCTCGAGCAACTGAGCATCGATTTGGACGGCAAGCGTTATCAGGTGATTGGGGTGCTTCCCCGAGGATTCAACCTTCCCGCGCTGACCTCGGCCGACGTTTATCTTCCCCTCAGTCTGGACGCCGCACTGAATCAGAATCGCGGCAATCACATGTATGGCGCGTTGGCCCGCCTCCACGAAGGAGTCTCGCTGGCCCAAGTCCAGTCCCAGTTGGACGCCGTGGCCGAGTCCATCGAGCAGCGCTTTCCCGACGCCCAAGCCGGACGCGGAGTGCGGGCCGATCCGCTGCAACAGGCCCTGGTCGGAGACGCCCAAGCGCCCTTGCTGGCGCTCAGCATCGCCGTCGGATTCGTGCTGCTGATCGCCTGCGCTAACGTGGCCAATCTGTTGCTGGCCCGCGCCAGCGCACGGCGGCGCGAAATCGCCGTCCGCTCGGCTTTGGGCGCGGGACGACTGCGCCTGATGCGGCAACTCCTGGCCGAGAGCCTGCTGCTGTCGTTGACTGGCGGCCTTCTCGGCATCATGCTGGCCATGGGCGTGCTTACTGTTCTGCGGCCCGCCGCCAACTTGCCCCGCGTAGAGGAAGCCTCCCTCGATCCCTGGGTCCTGCTCTTCAGCCTGCTGGTCAGCCTGCTGGCCGGAGTCCTCTTCGGGCTTGCTCCCGCATGGATCTCGCCGCGTCGGGACGTCCGCGCCGCACTGGTTGAAGGCGGACGCCACCAGGGCGATGCCTCAGGCTCAGGACTGCGTGCAGCGCTGGTGGCTGCCGAAGTGGCTCTGGCCGTCATCCTCCTCCTGGGGGCGGGAATCTTCGTTCGCAGCTTCACCCAACTGACCTCGGTGCAATCCGGGATCGAAACCCAGGGCCGCCTGATCTTCTTCAACTCCTCGCCTTTTAGTGACGATTTTGATAATCATGGCCGCTTGGCCTTTTACCGGCAGATGATTGAGAAGATCGAAGGACTTCCGGGGGTGGAACGAGCCGCCACCGGGCTCATCCTGCCCCTCACCGACGCCCAGGTGGGAACCGGATTGCCCATCAAGGGACGCGAATACAAGCCGGGAGAAGAACCCCAAGCCCGCTACAATTCGGTCAGCCCCGGATACTTCGAAGCGATGGGAATCCCTCTTATTCGCGGGCGCCTTCTCAACCAGGGCGACCGGCTGGGACAGCCGGGCGCCATGGTCATCAACGAGACGGCGGTGCGCCGCTTTTTCCCCGACTCCGACCCGATAGGACAGTTCGTCGAGCCCTCCATCGGACTGGGCGATCCTCAAGAGCCGGACGCTTACCAAATCGTGGGCATCGTGGGCGACGTACGCCAGGCAGGACTTCACCTTGATCCCGAGCCGCAGTATTACGTGTCCTTCGCCCAGCAGACCTGGCCCATGACCGCATTCGTGGTCAAGACCCAACTCCTAAATCCGCTGAGCCTGCGCGAGGCGATCCGCCTGGAGGCCGCCCGCCTCGACCGCGGACAGGCGCTTCACGGATTTGCGGCCATGTCGACGCTGCTTGAGGACAACGTGGCCCAACGCCGTTTCGTCCTGACTCTGCTGGGAGCCTTCGCCGTGGTCGCCCTGCTGCTGGCGGCGGTCGGAATCTACGGCGTCATCTCCTACTCCGTGCAGCGCCGCCTGCCTGAAATCGGCGTCCGCATGGCCCTGGGCGCCCTGCGGGCCGACGTGGTCAAACTGGTCCTGCGCCGAGCTCTCAAACCGGTTGCCGCCGGACTGATCATCGGAGGCCTGGGAGCGCTGCTCCTGGTCCGACTGGTGCAGTCTCAGCTCTACCGGGTGGAAACCGTCGATCCTCTGACCTACCTGGCCGCCACCGCGCTGCTCCTCCTCTCAGCCCTGCTGGCTTGCACCCTCCCAGCCTGGCGCGCCACGAAGGTCGACCCCCTTCGCTCGCTGCGCACGACCTAGTGCTGCCTGTCAAGAAATTCTGAGCCAGGACCACCCTCCGTTTCTTGTCCTGCAACGGACAGATTCGCGGGCCCCTTCCTCCTCCAAAGGCAGG